>NZ_JBEZKE010000013.1:0-191515 GCF_040651555.1 Streptomyces sp. NPDC048424
CGAACGCACTGCCGCCGAGCTCTCCGACCTCCCGACACGTTCGACGTCCGAGGAGACACCCCGGCGCGCGCCCGGCCCCGTCACAACCGGCCCCCGCCGTACCCGGCCCGAGCGGCGCAGCCGACCGGCTCACCCCTGCCGAACCGCCGGAGGCAACCCGCAGTCACCCGACCCCCTCACCCCCGCCCCAGCAGGACCGTGCCCGATGAGCAGAACCAGCCGCCCGTGCCCGAGGCGAGGGCGACCCGCGGGAGGCTGCCGTCGGGTTTGGTGACCTGGCCCGGGCCCGCCTCGCCGCGGAGTTGGCGGACCGCCTCGACCAGCAGGAACAGGCCGCGCATGCCGGGGTGGCAGGCCGAGAGGCCGCCGCCGTCGGTGTTGACGGGGAGTTCCCCGTCGCGCAGCAGCCGGCCCTTCTCCACGAACGCCCCGCCCTCGCCCTTCGCGCAGAAGCCGAGGTCCTCCAGGGTCACCAGGGTCATGTAGGTGAAGGCGTCGTAGATCTCCGCGAGGTCCACGTCCGCCGGGGTGAGGCCGGCCCGCTCGAAGGCGATGCGGCCCGAGACCGCCGCCGGCGAGACCGTGAAGTCCTCCCACTCCGACATCGTGGTGTGGGAGACCGACGTGCCCGAACCCAGGATCCAGACCGGCTCCTTCGCCGTGTCCGGCACGTAGTCCTCCGCCGCCAGCAGCACCGCGCAGCCGCCGTCCGAGCGGATGCAGCAGTGCAGCTTCGTGAAGGGGTCCGCGATCATGTCGGAGGACAGGACCTCGTCCACGGTGATCGGGTCCCGGAACATCGCGTCCGGGTTGGTCGCCGCGTTCGCCCGGGCCTGTACGGCGACCGCGGCGAGCTGCTCCAGCGTGGTCCCGTACTCGTGCATGTGCCGGCGGGCGGCCATCGCGTACTTGGAGATCAGCGTGTGTCCGTACGGGACCTCGAACTGGAGCGGTCCCCGCGCGCCGAACGAGAGGTTCGAGGTGCGCCGGCGCGCCTTGATGTCGGCGCGCGCGGTGGAACCGTAGACCAGCAGGACGGCGTTGGCGTGTCCCGCGGCGATGGCGTCCGCCGCGTGGGCGGCCATGACCTCCCAGGTCGAGCCGCCCACCGAGGTGGAGTCGACCCAGGTGGGGCGCAGGCCGAGGTACTCGGCCACCTCGACGGGCGCGAGCGTGCCGAGGCCGGCGGAGGCGAGGCCGTCGATGACGGAGCGGTCCAGGCCGGAGTCGGCCAGGGCGCGCCGGGCGGCCTGCGCGTGCAGGGCGTACGGGGTGGGGCCGTCCACCCGGCCGCAGTCCGAGAGGGCGACGCCGACCACCGCGACCCTCCGGCGGGCGCGGGAGGCGGTTGCGGGCGTGAGTCCAGGCATGGGAAGTCCAGGCATGGGAAGGACGGTATATCTGACGTATCGTCAGATGCTAGAGGGTCGGGCCCTCCTCCGCCCCCGCTCCCGGCGTCGCCGGCGCCCGCAACCCGCCCTCGCCGCCCCCTGTGCATCTGCCGCCGCCGGGCCTAACATGACGGCCCGTCAGATACGCCCCCGGCCGCCGCCGGGCGGTGCCCCCAGGAGGAGCCAGACGATGGATGCCGCCTTCACCGCGGAGCAGGCCGAGATACGCCGCACCCTGCGCGAGATCCTGGGCAAACGCTGCGGCCCCGACGAGGTCAAGGCCGCGGTCGGCACCGCCGCCGGACACGACCGCGAGCTGTGGCAGCAGCTCGCCGAGCGGCTCGGGCTGCCCGGCCTCGCCATCGCCGAGGAGTACGGCGGCGTCGGCTGCACCGCCGCCGACCTGGCCCTGGCCTGCGAGGAGACCGGGCGGGCGCTGCTGCCCTCGCCGCTGCTGGCCACCGCCGCACTCTGCGCGCCCCTGATCACCGCCCTCGGCACCGACGCCCAGCGCTCCGCGCTGCTCCCGCCGCTCGCGGCCGGCGGGCTGACCGCCGCCCTCGCCGTACCGGGCCCGGCGCTGGCCACCGCACTCGCGCTGACCGGCGACGACAGCGCCGGGCACTGGTCCGGCGGCGGCCGCGCGGGCGGGATCCAGGCCCGCGCCGACGCCGCGGGGACGGGCTGGCGGCTGTACGGGGAGGCCGCCCAGGTGCTCGACGGGCACAGCGCCCCGCTGTTGCTGGTCGCGGCGCACACCGGGGGCTTCGCCCGCAGCCGTACGCTGCTGTTCCTCGTACGGGAGGACGCGCCCGGGCTCGTACGGTCCCGGCAGGCCGTCCTGGACGAGACCCGCCCGCAGGCCAGGATCCAACTGCGCTACGTCCCCGCCGAGTTGCTGGGCGGCGAGGAGGGCGACGTGGTGGGCGCCCTCGCCGCCACCGGACGCACCGCATCCGCCGTGCTCGCCGCCGAGGCGGTCGGCGCAGCCGGGCAGGCCCTCGCCCGCACCGTCGAGTACGTACGCCAGCGCGAGCAGTTCGGCCGGGCGATCGGCTCCTTCCAGGCGGTCAAGCACCGGCTCGCCGACCTCTACGTACAGGTGCAGGCGGCCCGCTCGGCCGCCTACTACGCCGCCTGGGACCCGGACCAGGGTGGCCTCGCCCTCGCCCAGGCGCTGGAAGCCCTGCGGGTGACCGCCGGCGAGGCGATCCAGCTGCACGGCGGCATCGGCTTCACCTGGGAACACGACGCACACCTCTACTTCAAGCGCGCGGCCGCCGACGAACTGCTCTTCGGCCCGGTGCACCGGCTGCGGGCGCACGCCGCGGACCGCGCGGGCCTGTTCGCGGCCCCGGCCGCGGACCCTGCCGCGCCGCCGGTGGCCCCGGCCCCGGCTCCCGCCACGGCCGCTCCCCCCGTCCCGCCCGCCCCGCCCGTCCCGCCCGCCCAAGAGAAGGTGGCCGTCTGATGGCTCCCGTGGCACCCGGCGTCAAGCTGATGCAGAAGGTCTCCTCGACCATGCTCTTCGCCAAGATCGCACCGCACTTCATCCCCGCCCTGGACAAGGCGGTGCACAAGCTCACCCGAGGCAAGGTCATGCTCAGCGCCCAGATGCTGCCGGGCGTGATCCTCACCGCCAAGGGCGCCAAGACGGGCGAGCCGCGCACCACCCCGCTCGCCTGCATGCCGGAGAACGGCGGCACGAGCTGGGTCCTGATCGGCTCCAACTTCGGCCGGCCCGGGCACCCGGCATGGACCGGGAATCTGCTCAAGCACCCGGACGCGGACGTGAGTTGGCAAGGCCGGGACATTCCCGTACGGGCCCGGCTGCTGGCGGGGGAGGAACGCGCGGCGGCATGGCAGGCGGTGCTGGGGTTCTGGCCGCCGTACGCGACGTACCAGGCGCGCATCGAGCGCGAGATCCGGTTGTTCCGCCTGGAGCGCCGCTGATCCCAGGCGGTCGTGCACGCCCGCGCGAAGCACGGGCACGGGAGGTGCCGGCGACGCGAGGCCGCCCAAGGCGGCGGACCCCGGAAGGGATCCGCCGTTACTTGGTCGGCTTCTTGCCCGTGATGCCGAGGTGGACGAGCAGCGCCAGGTTCGGCTTGAGCTCGGCCTGCTTGACACCCCAGGTCTGGAAGCCCTTCTGGTGCGAGGCGACCGCGGCCAACATCGCGACCAGCGAACCGGCCATCGCCGCGGGGCTGACGTCCTTGTCGACCTTGCCCTTGGCCTGGAGCTCCTTCATCGACTCCGTCAGGGAGTTGGTGACCGAGTTCAGGATCTTCATGCGGATCTTGTAGAAGCGCTTGTCGCCCTCGGCCGCACCGAGGTCGACGACCCGCAGGATCGCGTCGTTGCGGCGCCAGAACTCCAGGAAACCCTCGACGAGTTCCTCGGCGGCGGACCAACCGGACTTGCCGACCCAGGTCCGGCCCTCGACGAGCGACGTCAACTGCGCGCCCTCGGTGGCCATTTGTTCGGCGATCTCCAGGACGGCGCCCTCGACGTCCGGGAAGTACTGGTAGAAGGTCGCGGGGGAGGTACCGGCCTTGCGGGCGACGTCGATCACTTTGACGTCGCGGTACGGCGAGGAGCTGAGCATCTCGCTGAGGCAGTCGAGCAGCTTCTGCCGCGTCGCCTGGCCGCGCCGGCCGGCGACACGCCCGTCGACGGTGCGTACTTGTCCTGTCATGCCGTCAGCTTACCGAGGGGTGATCGGCGCGCTATTCGGCCGCCTGCAAATGGGGTTACGGGGTCCCTGGCCTGGGTGGGAGGCGGTCCGAAGCGTCTCGGTGGCGGATTTCCGGACGGCCCGGGCCCGGGCGCGCCCCGGGTGCGCCCCGTGGTCGCGGCCCGGGCGTGTCGCCCTGATCCGCGAGGTTTCCCCCGAATAGTCTTATCAACAGGCTGTGGACAAGTTTTCGGACGGATCATGGCTGAGAGGGTTGGGAGGGTACACACCCCCGCACAACGGAAGGAACCGGGCCCATGGCCGCATTCGCGGAAGGCGCACCCTGCTGGGTGGACGCCTCGCTTCCGGACGTCGAGGCGGGCAAGCGCTTCTACGGCGAGCTGTTCGGGTGGACCTTCGCGGACAGTGCGGGCGCCGAGTACGGCCACTACACGCAGGCCTACAGCCGCGGCCGCAACGTCGCCGCCCTCGCCCCCAAACCGGACGGCCGGATGCCCACCGTCTGGGGGGTCTACCTCTACACGACCGACGCCTACGCCTGTGCCCAGCGCATCCGCGCCGCCGGCGGCCAGATGGTGATGGACCCGATGCCGGTGGGCCCGTACGGCACCGCCGCGATGGCCGCCGACCCCGGCGGGGCCGTCTTCGGCCTGTGGCAGCCCGGCACCCACCACGGCTTCGAGGCCCAGCAGGAGCCGTACACGTACTGCTGGAGCGAGGTCTACACGCGGGCCCGCGACGCCGTCGACGTCTTCTACGCCAAGGTCTTCGGCTACGTCCCGCAGGACCAGGACGACGCCGGAGTCGAGTACCGCATCTGGTCCCCGCCCGGCGGGGCGCCCGGCACCGACACCGCCGTCCTCGGGCGCAGCCTGATCACCGACGCCTTCCCGGAGATCATGCCCGCGCACTTCCTCGCCTACTTCGCGGTCCCGGACTGCGACCAGTCCGTCGCGATGGTCCAGCGGCTCGGCGGCCGGATCACCGCCGACCCCTTCGACACCCCGTACGGGCGGATCGCGGTCGTCGCCGACAACCAGGGGGCGGTCTTCGGGCTGCTGTCGGAGCCCCGGACGAAGCCGGACGCGTAGGCCCCGCGGCCCCTTCGCCGAGCAGATCACACCGCGCTGCCCGACGTGCCGGGGCCGGACCCGGCCCGGGCCTGACAGAATCGGGGTTGCGCGACCCGGGCGGCGCCCGGAGTGAGACGCTGCACGGGGCCCAGGGCCCCGTGCCGGTGGAAGCGGGCCCGGCGAGGGCCCGTACGGGGAGGTGTGGAGGCGAGTGGTGGAGCAGCTGACGCAGCACGACCCGAGACGGATCGGCCCCTTCGAGGTGCTGGGACGGCTCGGCGCCGGCGGCATGGGGCTGGTCTATCTCGCGCGGTCCGCGTCCGGACGGCGGGTCGCGATCAAGACGGTGCGCACCGAGCTCGCCGAGGACCAGCTGTTCCGGGTCCGCTTCACCCGCGAGGTGGAGGCGGCCCGCGCCGTGTCCGGCTTCTACACCGCGGCCGTGGTCGACGCCGACCCGCGCGCCGCCGTGCCGTGGCTGGCCACCGCATACGTCCCGGCGCCCTCCCTGGAGGAGATCGTCAACGAGTGCGGGCCCATGCCCGCCCAGGCCGTACGGTGGCTCGCGGCCGGCATCGCCGAGGCCCTGCAGTCCATCCACGGCGCCGGCCTCGTGCACCGCGACCTGAAGCCGTCCAACGTGCTCGTCGTCGAGGACGGCCCGCGCGTGATCGACTTCGGCATCGCGAGCGGGGTCTCCAACACCCGCCTGACCATGACGAACGTCGCCGTCGGCACCCCCGCCTACATGTCGCCCGAGCAGGCGAAGGACTCGCGCAGCGTCAAGGGCGCCAGCGACGTCTTCTCGCTCGGCTCCACCCTCGTCTTCGCCGCCACCGGGCACCCGCCGTACCACGGGGCGAACCCGGTGGAGACGGTCTTCATGCTGCTGCGCGAGGGACCCAACCTGGAGGGGCTCCCCGAGGAGCTGCGGCCGCTGATCGACTCCTGCATGCAGATGGACGCCACGCAGCGGCCGACCCCGGCCGACCTGCAGGCGCAGCTGGCCCCGCACCTGTTCGACGGCGGAGACGACAGCGGCACCGCGTCGGCGTGGCTGCCCGCGCGGGCCGTCGCGATGATCGAGGCCCGGCGCGCGGGCAACCGCACGCCCGCCGCGGTGGTGCCCGCACCCGCCCCCGGCCCCGGCCGGGACGCCGGCTCCGGCGGCCCCGCCTCCGCGGGCGCCACGCACCGCCGCCAGCGCGGTGGCGCCGACCCGTGGGTGGACCCGCGCACCGGGCAGGCCGTACCGCAGCGCCCGCACCGCCCGCCGATGTCCCCGGCGCCCTCCGGCGAGCCGGTGCGCCTGGGCGGCTCGCCCGTGCCGATCGGGCCCGGGCCGCGCGCGGGCTCCGCGTCCGCGCACGCCCCCGTCGCGGACTCGGCGACCGGCTGGGTCCGCCCGCCCGGCGGCGCGGTCGCCGTCACCCCCTCCGCGGTGGCGGTACCGAGCCCGAGCACGGGCCCGGCCCCGGACAGCGGCCGCTGGCGCCCGTGGCGCTTCCGCATGTCCAACGAGGTCTGGGGCACCCCGACCGTCGCCGGCAACCTGCTCTACGTCACCTCCTTCGAGGTCCACGCGCTGGACGTGGCGAGCGGCCGCCGCCAGTTCAAGACCCGCGACGTGGCCTGGTCCATGGCCGTCTCCGACGGCCGGATCCACGCCTCCGACGGCCCCTCCCTCTACGCGCTCGACGCCTCCGACGGCTCCGAGCGGTGGCGGCTGTCCGCCGACGCCTGGGTGTACGCGCTGCGCGCCGACCGCGGCACGGTCGTCACCGCCACCCGCGGCGGCGGCGTACAGGGCTGGGAGGCGTCCAGCGGCCAGAAGCTGTGGGAGCTGACCGGAGCCCAGAGCGACTTCGAGACCCCGGAGGCGGCCCCCGTCCTGCACGACGGCACCGTGTACGTGTGGCAGGACGCCCGGCTGCGCGCGCTCGACGCCCGCAGCGGCCGCGAGTCCTGGTCGTACCCGGTCGGCGACGCGGCCTCCTGCGGGAACGTGCCCGTGCGGGTCACCCCCGCCCCCGACGGCAACGTCTACATCGCGGCCGGCACCCGGGTGCTCTCCGTGGACCGGGCCTCGGGCCGGGTCCGCTGGCACTTCGAGGCCCCCGCGGTCTTCCTGGCCGCCCCGGCCTTCGCCCCCGGCGCGGCCGTCACCGGCGGCGGGGTCTACCTCGTGGACTACCTGGGCACCGTCTACGCCCTCGACGCGGCGACCGGCCACGACCGCTGGCGGATCGCGACCGAGTCCCGGCAGTCCTCGGACCCGGTGGTCGTCGCGAACGGCAACGTGCACCTGGGCGCGGGCAGCGCGCTCTACACGCTCGACGCGGTCACCGGCACCCCG
Source organism: Streptomyces sp. NPDC048424 (assembly GCF_040651555.1). Lineage (NCBI taxonomy): Bacteria > Bacillati > Actinomycetota > Actinomycetes > Kitasatosporales > Streptomycetaceae > Streptomyces > Streptomyces sp. NPDC048424. The sequence goes on from NZ_JBEZKE010000013.1 coordinate 7,519, forward strand.
AAGTGGCGGTTCGCGGCGGGCGGCGAGATCACCGGCCTGCCGGCGGTCGCGGACGGCCGCGTGCACTTCGGCTCCGCCGACCACTGCCTCTACACCCTGGACGCGGCGGGCGGTCAGCTCCGCTGGAAGCTGGCCACGGGCGGCGAGATCACCGGCGCGCCGGTGGCGGAGGCGGGCGTGGTGTACGCGTGCAGCAAGGACCGCTGCGTGTACGCCCTGGACGCGGCGAAGGGGACGGGCACCCGGACCAGCGGCTGACCTGCCCGGAGGCGGGGCTGCGGCCCCGCCGGGTAGCGCACCGCACCGGGAGTGACAGGATGGACCCCATGAGCGACAACGTCTACTTCGACATCACCATCAACGGCGCCCCCGCCGGCCGCATCGTCTTCGCCCTCTTCGACGAGGTCGTCCCGAAGACGGCGCGCAACTTCCGCGAGCTGTGCACCGGCCAGAACGACTACGGCTACGCCGGCTCGGGCTTCCACCGCGTCATCCCCCAGTTCATGCTGCAGGGCGGTGACTTCACCAACCACAACGGCACCGGCGGCAAGTCCATCTACGGCGAGAAGTTCGAGGACGAGAACTTCCAGCTGAAGCACGACCGCCCGTACCTCCTGTCGATGGCGAACGCCGGCCGCAACACCAACGGCTCGCAGTTCTTCATCACCACGGTCGTCACCTCGTGGCTCGACGGCAAGCACGTCGTCTTCGGCGAGGTCGTCGAGGGCAAGGAGCTCGTGGACCAGATCGAGGCCCTGGGCACCCAGTCCGGCGCCCCCAAGGGCAAGATCGAGATCGCGTCCTCGGGCGTCGTCAAGGCCTGATCAGCACCCTCCCGCCCGGCCGGCCGGCCCCGCCCCCACCCGGGGGCCGGGGCCGCCGCCATGTCCACGCCGTGCCGGCCGTCCGGGCTACGGGTGGTTCCGGGCGGCGGCCGTCACAGCTCGTTCGCCGGGGGGCCGGGTGCGGGGCCGGGGCGGGTGCGGCGCGGGGGGCGGCCGCGCATGACGGCGGCGCCCAGGAGGATCAGCGCGCCGGCGCCGTAGGCGTTGGCGAGGCCGTCACCGAGGCCCTGGCCGTCACCGCCCACCGAGAGGCTTCCGGCGGCCTGGCCCTGGCGGACCGTCCACAGGACGGCGAAGCCGAGGACGATGACCCCGGCCAGCGCCATGAGCAGGCGCGAGCGGAGCACGACCGCGGCCAGCGTCAGGGCGGCCGCGAAGACGAAGGGGAGCAGGAGCGAGCCCAGCAGGGCGGCCTTGTGATCGGTGATCCCGGCGGCGGTGAAGAGCTCCTGGACGCGGTAGTCCCGTCCGTGACGGCCGTCGTACCAGGCACGGAAGGGGCTCCAGACGGCGGCCGCCGCTCCGATCAGACCCATCAGCGAGCCGAGTAGGTTGCGGATCATGCCCGGCCCTTCGAGAGAGGGGTCTCGATCCCGACGCTACGCCCGGCGCCTGTGGCGCGCATGCGGGGGCGGTCGGACGGAGTCCGGCCCAGCGGCCCGAAGCCGCTGAGGCCCCCTGGGGCCGAGGGGTGCGAGGGGTGCGTTGAGGAGCGGTCGCTACGCCCGGCGCCTGTGGCGCGCATGCGGGGACGGTCGGACGGAGTCCTTACGCCCCCCTTACGTGGCGCGCTTCGGCTGGTAGCGTGGCCCGCCGTTGCCCAGGGGGAGGAGATCTGGCCATGGTGGCTGGGCGTCGTATCAGGTTCACCGCGGTGCTCGTGGCCGTCGTGTTCGCACTGACCGGGTTCTCGTCGCACGGCGGAAGCAGCAGCAGCGGGAGCAGCGGCAAGAGCAAGAGCAAGAGCAGCAGCAGCGGGGGCGGCTGCTCCAGCTCCAAGAGCAAGAAGAAGAAGGGCCACGGCAACGGGAGCAGCAGCAGCCCGACGCCCTCGGCGAGCGCGACGTCGGCGCCCGCGCGGGCCGTGCTCGTCAGCTGCGTCGGCGCGGACGGCAAGGGGGCGACCGTCCAGGTCACCTCCACCGTGGACACCGAGCGCACCGTGCGGGTGCCGGTGACCTACAGCGGTGCGAACGGTGCGACCGTCGACGCCGGCTCCGTGAAGGTCACGCTCAAGGCGCGCGAGAGCCGGACCGTCGTGGTCCCGATGACAGCCCCGGGCAAGGCCGCCGAGGTGAAGAACTGCCTGGTGGGAGCGGTGGATCGGGCGTAGGCCACGCCCGGCCCGGCCCGGCCCGCCCCGCCCGCCCTCACCGCACCCGCGGCTCCGCCGCCCCGCGCCGCGCCGTGAACAGCTCCGCCTGCCGCTCCGGTGCCAGGTTCCCCAGCGCGATCAGCGCCGGGGCCTGGGCCAGGGCCTGCTGGAGCGCGGCCTGCTTCGCCGACCACAGCGCCCGTACGGTGCCCTGTACGGCCTCCGTCGGGAAGCCGGCCAGGGTCTCCGCCGCCCGCAGGGCCGCCGGGAGCAGCCCGTCGGGCGCGGTCAGCTCCGAGACGAGCCCGATCTCGTGGGCCCGGCGCGCAGAGAGCCGTTCCGCCGTGCCCATCAGGGACATCCGGGCGGCCTCCCCGAAGGGCATGCGCTGCGCCATGTAGACGGCCTCGTAGGCACTGACCATGCCGTACGTCGTGTGCGGGTCGAAGAACGTCGCCGTATCGGAGGCGATCAGGAACTCCGCCTCGCCCAGCAGGTAGAAGGCCCCGCCGCAGGCCATGCCGTTGACGGCGGCGACCACCGGCTTCCACAGGTCGCCCGCCTTCGGGCCGATCGCGATCAGCGGGTCGTCGGTCGAGTACGGGGACCCGGGCTGCGGCACCTCCACGGCGCGGTCGATGCCGGTGCAGAAGGCGGCCGTCCCGGCGCCCGTGAGCACCACCGCCCGCACCTCCTCGGCGAACCGGAACTCCCGCCACACCGCGCTCAGTTCGTCCGCCGTCGCCAGGTCGATGGCATTGTGCTTGCGCTCCCGGTCCAGGGTGACGACCGCGACCCCGGTCGCCTTGTCCCGCTCCACCCGTACGGTCACGACTTCTCCAGCAGCCAGCGCGGCACGGCCATCCCGCCGATCTCGGTGAAGGCCACCTGTACCCGCGCGCCGATGCGCAGCCGGGCCGGGTCCATCGAGTCCAGCGGGGCGTCGGCCGAGGTCACCAGGTTCCCGGCGAGCCGGATGTGCGGGGCGTCGGCGAGCTCCACGAGGACCACGTTGTACGGGGCCTGCGCGGCGTACGCGGGCAGCAGTGGCGGATGCGGCCGGACGTAGGACCAGATCCGGCCGCGGCCGCTCATCCGGCGCCACTCGCTGTCGAAGGACCTGCAGTGCGGGCAGCAGGGGCGGGGCGGGAAGCGCAGCCGCCCGCAGGAGGCGCAGGCCTGGACGCGGAGCTCGCCCTGTGCGGCGTACTCCCAGAAGGGGGCGCCGTCCTCGTCGGGGACCGGCAGGAGCAGTTCGGCCGCGGCCTCGGCGGCGGCTTCGGATGTGGTGGTCATCGGTCGGTCAGCTCCTCAGCAGGATCGCGGACGTCGGGACACCCTCGCCCGCCGTCACCAGGCAGGTCGCGGCGTCCGGCACTTGGGCGGTGGAGATGCCGCGCAGCTGCTTGACGCCCTCGTTGATCAGGTTGAAGCCGTGCACGTAGGCCTCGGACAGACCGCCGCCCCCGGTGTTGATGGGGAGCCGGCCGCCCATCTCCAGGGCCCCGCCCTCGGTGAAGGCGGCGCCCTCGCCGCGTCCGCAGAAGCCGTAGCCCTCCAGCGAGAGCGGGATCAGCGGGGTGAAGGCGTCGTAGATCTGGGCGACGTCCACGTCCTGCGGCCCGAAGTCGGCCTGCTTCCACAGGTGGCGGGCGGCGGTCCAGGCGGGCCCGGAGAGCGGGTCGTCGTTCCAGTAGTTGACCATGCCGTGGTGCTGGGAGGGCAGGCCCTGGGCGACGGAGTGGACGTAGACGGGCTTCTGGCGGCAGTCGCGGGCCCGCTCGGCGGAGACGATCACGCAGGCCAGTGCCCCGTCGGTCTCCAGGCAGTTGTCGAAGAGGCAGAGCGGGTCGCTGATCATGCGGGAGGTCATGTACATCTCGCGGGTCAGCGGGCGTTCGTACATCATCGCGGCCGGGTTGGCGTTGGCCCGGTTGCGGCAGGCCATGGCCACGTTGAAGAGGTGGTCGCGGGTGGCGCCGTACTCGTGCATGTAGCGGCGGGCCAGCATGCCGATCTCGTCGGCGGGGCGCAGCAGCCCGAAGGGGCGGGTCCACTGGCCGGGGGTGGGCAGCTGGACGGCCGTGTTCTTCCAGGGGCGCGGGCCGGAGCCGCGTTTGCGGGAGCGCCAGGCGACGCCGACGGTGGCCTGGCCGGTGGCGACGGCGGAGGCGAGGTGGCCGACGGTGGCGCAGGAACCGCCGCCGCCGTAGCCGATCTTGGAGAAGAAGGTGACGTCGCCGGCGCCGATGGCCTTGGCGACCTCGACCTCGTCGGTCTCCTCCATGGTGTAGGAGGAGAAGGCGTCGACCTCGGAGGGGTCGATGCCGGCGTCGGCGAGCGCGGCCAGGATCGCCCGGCAGGCCAGTTCCTTTTCGGACTGCGGCAGTTGTCTGGCAAAGGCGGTCTGCCCGATGCCCACTATCGCCGTAGCGTCCTTGAGCGTTGCCGCCATCGCCACCTCCGGGGTGCGCCAGTACTGACAGCCGCGAAGGCTACAGCTAATCTGACGGATAGTCAGCTACTGGGTTCGCGGGAGGATGACACGCATGGGCGACGACGCACGCGCAGACCTGCGCTGGGGCAGCATCGCGGGGCTCGTCCGGGCGGCAGCGGTACGGTACGCCGACCAGGAGGCCGTCGTCGACGGCCGCGTCCGCATCAGCTACGCGCAGCTCGGCGAGCGCGTCGAGCGCGCCGCGGCCGCCTGCATCGCCGCCGGGGTCGAGCCCGGCGACAGGGTCGCCGTCTGGGCCCCCAACACCCTGGAGTGGATCGTCTCCGCGCTCGGGGCCGTCTCGGCGGGCGCGGTGCTCGTGCCCCTCAACACCCGCTTCAAGGGCGCGGAGGCGGCGTACGTCCTCCGGCGCAGCCGGGCCCGGCTGCTCTTCGTCACCGGCACCTTCCTCGGCACCTCCTACGTCGCCTCCCTGCGCCGGGCCGCCGGCGAGGGCCCCGGCTCCGGGCCGCTGCGCGGACTGCCGCACCTGGAACAGGTCGTCGTCCTCGCCGAGGATGCCCCCGAGTCCTTCCGCACCTGGAAGGACTTCCTCGCGGGCGGGGACCGCGTACCGGCCGGAGCGGTCCGCGAACGTGCCGCGTCCATCCCCTCCGACGCCCCCTCCGACATCATCTTCACCTCCGGCACCACCGGCAGTCCCAAGGGCGCCGTCATCACCCACGCCCAGTCCCTGCGCTGCTACGACGTGTGGTGCGAGCTCGCCGGACTGCGCGAGGGCGACCGCTACCTGATCGTGAACCCCTTCTTCCACACCTTCGGCTACAAGGCCGGGATCATCGCCTGCCTGATGCGCGGGGCCACGATGGTCCCGCAGCCCGTGTTCAACGTGGACACCGTCCTCGCCAACGTCGCCGCCGAGCGGATCTCCGTACTCCCCGGGCCGCCCACCCTCCACCAGTCCCTCCTCGACCACCCGCACCGCGACCAGCACGACCTCTCCGCCCTGCGCCTGGTCGTCACCGGCGCCGCCGTGGTCCCGCTCAGGCTCGTCGAACGGCTGCGCGGCGAGCTGCACATCGCCACCGTCCTCACCGCGTACGGGCTCTCCGAGGCCAGCGGCATCGTCACCATGTGCCGGCGGGGCGACCCCGCGGAGATCATCTCCGAGACCTCCGGACGGGCCATCCCGGACACCGAGGTGATGATCGTCGGCGCGGACGGGACGGCGCGGCCGACGGGCGAGGCCGGCGAGATCCTGGTCCGCGGCTACCACGTCATGCAGGGCTACTTCGAGGACCCCGACGAGAGCGCCAGGGCGATCACCCGGGACGGCTGGCTGCACACCGGCGACGTCGGGTTCAAGGACGCGCACGGCAACCTGCGCATCACCGACCGGATCAAGGACATGTTCATCGTCGGCGGCTTCAACGCCTACCCCGCCGAGATCGAGCAACTCCTCGGCCTGCACCCGGACATCGCCGACATCGCGGTCGTCGGGATCCCCGATCCGCGCCTGGGCGAGGTCGGCAAGGCGTACGCGGTCCGCCGCCCCGGCTCCACGCTCACCGCCGACGACCTGATCGCCTGGTCCCGGCGGGAGATGGCCAACTACAAGGTGCCGCGGGCGGTGGAGTTCGTCTCAGAGCTGCCGCGCAACGCGAGCGGCAAGGTGCTCAAGCGCGAGCTGCGGGCCCGCTAGCGGGCGTACGAGCCGAGGCCGATCAGGCAGTACACGTACTGGTTGAGGACGGTGGCGCCCCGCGTGTAGCGGTAGGAGAACGCGTACTGCGTCTTGGGATTGGAGTTGCAGCGGTCCATGTCCGAGGTGCCGGGGATGCTCTCGATCACCTTGTAGTGCGCGTCGGACGCCGAGCAGGAGACCTCGTCCACGCCGGTGACGGTCTTCGGGGTCGTCGAGTCCGGCAACTGGCCGTTGAGGCAGGTGCCCCGGTCGAAGGGGCTCGGCTCCGGGGTGGGTTCCGGAGCCGGAGCGGGTGCCGCGCTGTACGGGGTGGGCGCGGGGTTCGGGGCGGTGGTGGGCTCCGCGGACCACGGCGTGGAGGAGGGAGGGGACAGCGCGCCGGTCGAATAGGTCGGGGTGGGGGAGGCGGAGTTCTTGCCGTTGTCGTCGTGGTCGTTGTTCACCGCGATGAAGACGACGACGATCACGGCGGCGACCAGCAACGCCGCGAGGCAGCCGCGGCCGTTCGCCAGGGAGGACTGGCCGGGCTGCGGCGCGCCCGCGCCCGCACTGCTGGTCGCGCCGACGGCACCGGTCGCGAACGCGGCTCCCACCCCGGCTGCCGCTCCGGTTCCCACCGAGGTCTCCGCGTCGGCCCTCGAGACGCGGATGCGCAGCAGTAACTCCTGGTCCCCGACGCGGGCCCGGACGAGGTCGCCGTTGCGGCAGGACGGGATGCGCAGCCGGGCCGGGCCGGACGGCAACAGAACGGGGAGGATCACCCCGTGGGAGGCCTGCTGAGGGGTGATCGTTATGGGCATTTCCTGCGACGACACCGGCTGCTCCAAAGGGTGAGGGTGGTGCGGTAGCGCGCTGCCTGACGGACCCTCGCCGATTGTGTCGCGTGCACCGGTGGTGACGCAGCGATTCCGCTAGGTAGGGCGGCGGGCCAGTACCAGCCGCCAGCGGGGGGCGCCCCCGTTCTGCCGCCCGAAGTGCTCCAGCGGCACGGTCTCCACGGTGAAGCCGGCGGCCTCCAGGTCGCGGCGGACCCCGCTGAGCGGGAAGGTCCGGTAGTACATGACGAACGACGGCCGCCACACCGCGTTGCGCACCCGCATCGCGGCGTCGAAGCCCGCCGCCACCCACCACACCGGGGAGCTCGCCGGGATCGGGGCGCCGATCGGGAAGGCGAAGACCCCGCCGGGGCGCAGGGCGCGGTGCACCCCGGAGAAGAGGGCGGGCCGCTCGGCCGGGAGGAAGTGGCCGAAGGCGCCGAAGCTGACCGCCAGGTCGTACGAGTCCCCGAGCGCGGGCGGCAGCGCCCGCGCGTCGGCCCGTACGAAGTCCACGCGCTCGTCCGGGTGGGCGCGCCCGGCCTCGGCCAGCATGCCGGCGCTGAGGTCCACCCCGGTCACGCGGTCCCGGCAGAGCCTGCGCAGCATGCCGATCGCGGCGCCGGTGCCGCAGCAGACGTCGAGCCCGGCGCCGAAGGAGCCCTCCCGCTGGGCGAGGGTCTCCTCCACGGCGTCGAGCATCCGGTCGGGGGTGCGGAAGGGCGTGTGGTCGAACTTCGGCGCCAGCAGGTCGTAGCCCCGCTCGATCGAGGAGAGGCCCTGCACGGCGAGTTCGCGGACGCTCGGCCCGTGGGAGGAAAACACACCCCCAGCGTATGCCGCGGCCCGCAGCCCGGTGCGGACCCGCGGACCCCGGACGCACGCGTGCGGCGGTCGCGGTGGCTCCCCCTCCGGGCCACCGCGACCGCCGTTCCCCCGTTGAATCCCCCGTACGTCTTGCGTTCTTGCGTGGTGCGTCTGCGTCCTGCGTCGTGCCGCGTGCGTGTTACGGGCGCGGGCCGGACGCGTGGTTGTCCAGCGTCTGGATCTCCTCGGCCGGCGTCGGCGGAGCGGGAACCGGAGCGGGAGTCGGGTCGAGCGGCTTGATCTCGATGCCCGAAGCGTGGTTGTCCAGGGTCTCGACGTCGACGCCCGGGGCGTGGTTGTCGAGCGACTTGCCGTCGCCGTCGGTCGGCAGGATGTTCTCGTTCGTCGTCATCGGTTCTCCTGGTGGATGGGTGGGGCCCGCTCGGCGATTCCCCCGATGACCGCCGAGCGGGTAGTCCTCCAACCGACCCGGGTGCCCCCCGACGCGCCGGGTCGATGCACCTATCGTGCCGAGCGGCGATAAACGAACGATGAACGCCTCGTTCAACGGGCGTCGTCGCAGGTCAGGCCGCGATCTCCGAGGCTAGCAGGGCCTGCACCTCGGCCAGTTCAGCGGACCCCAGCTGCCGGAAGACGGCCTCCGCGTCGCGCCAGCACGCCCGCGCCCGGTCCGTCTGGCCCAGCCGCCGCAGCGCCTTGCCCAGCACCGTCAGCACGGTGGCCCGGCGCCACTCCCCGCCGATGCCGCGCAGGGCGATCGCCTGCTCGGCGTGCGAGGCGGCCAGGGTGGGCCGGCGCGCCGCCAAGTGGGCCACGGCGAGCCGGAAGTGGGTCACGCCCTCCCACAGCGGCTGCCGGTTCTCGTGGAAGAGGGACAGCGCCTCGGTGAGCTGGGCGAGGGCCTCGCCGAGCCGGCCGGCCTGGGTGAGCGCGATGCCCAGCGCGTAGCGGCCGTTGGCCAGGCGCAGGGTCAGGCCCATCCGGTCGTAGATGGCGATGCCCTGCTGGGCGAGGTCTATGGCGCTGGAGAGGCGGCCCAGTTCCACGTGGATGCGGGAGAGGTTGCACAGGGCGCTGGCCTCGCCGACGTTGTTGGCGTCGGCGCGGAAGCCCTCGATGGCCTCCAGCAGGTAGCGCTCGCCGTCCGCGTGCCGGCCCTGGTAGAGGGCGATGATCCCGCGGTCGTTGGGCGCCCAGCAGCTGGGCAGCGGGTCGCCTGCCTCACGGGCGAGCACGGTGGCCCGGGCGGCCTCGTCGTCGGCTTCGGCGAAGCGGCCCGCGACCAGGTGGACGTTGGTGAGGGTGGTGCGGGCGCGCCCCTCGGCGTACGGGTCCTTGGCGGCCTGGGCGGCGTCGCGCAGGGCGACGGCGGCCGATTCGTACTGCCGGGAGTTGGCCCCGGACTCCGCCAGGTCCTTCGCCGCCCACAGCAGGTCCACGGCCCGCCGCAGGACCAGCGTCTCGCCGCCCCGTACGGCGGCCTGCCGTACGCACGCCAGCAGCGGGTCGGCCTCGGCGTACAGCCAGTCCAGGGCGGCGCGCGACTCGGCGAAGACCAGCCCGGGGTAGTGGGTGTCGGACAGGTGCGCGGGCAGCCGGTCGCCGGGGCGTTCCAGGGCGTACACCCCGGAGGCGGTGGCCAGGTAGAAGTCCAGCAGCCGGTCCAGGGCCGCCTCGCGCCCGCTGGGCGGCTGCTCGTCGCGTTCGGCGCAGGCACGCGCGTAGAGGCGTACGAGGTCGTGGAACCGGTAGCGGCCGGGGGCGGCGGATTCGAGCAGGGAGCAGTCGACTAAAGCTTCCAGGAGGTCCTCGGTGTCGTACTCGGGGAGGTCGAGTACGGCGGCCGCCGCCGAGAGGGAGATGTCGGGGCCGTCGGCGAGGCCGAGGAGGCGGAAGGCGCGCTGCTGGGCGGGTTCCAGCTGGCCGTAGCCGAGCTCGAAGGTGGCTTTGACGGCGAGGTCGCCGGCCTGGAGCTCGTCGAGGCGGCGGCGCTCGTCGCCCAGCTTGGCGGCGAGGACGGAGACGGTCCAGGTGCGGCGGGCGGCGAGCCGGGAGGCGGCGATGCGGATGGCGAGCGGCAGGAAGCCGCAGGCGCCGACGACGTCGAGGGCGGCCTGGCGTTCGGCGCGCACGCGCTCTTCGCCGACGATCCGGGTGAAGAGCTGGAGGGCTTCCTCGGGGCTCATCACGTCGAGGTCGACGAGATGGGCGCCTGCGAGGCCCGCCATGCGGACGCGGCTGGTGACGAGGGCGGCGCAGCCGGCGGTGCCCGGCAGCAGCGGGCGGACCTGGGCGGCGTCGCGGGCGTTGTCGAGCAGGACCAGGACGCGGCGGCCGTCGAGGGTGGAGCGGTAGAGCGCGGCGCGGTCGGCGGGGGAGTCGGGGATGGCGGTGTCGGGGGTGCCGAGCGCGCGCAGGAAGGAGCCGAGGACGGCCTCCGGTTCCGCGGGGCGGGCCTCGGTGCCCTGGAGGTCGACGTAGAGCTGGCCGTCGGGGAAGTGCGGGCGGGCGGCGTGGGCGACGTGCACGGCGAGGGTGGTCTTGCCGACGCCGCCGATGCCGGCGAGCGCGGAGACGGCCATGACCTGGTCCTGGGCGCCGCCGGACAGGATGGCGCCGAGCTCGTCGACGAAGCTGGAGCGGCCGGTGAAGTCGGGCACGGTCGCTGGCAATTGGGCGGGCCTCACGTGGACGGTCGCGGCGGCCGGGGCCGGGTCCTCCGCGCGGGCGAGATCGGCGTCGGCGTTCAGGATGCGCTGCTGGAGCGCGGCCAGTTCGGGGCGCGGGTCGACGCCGAGCTCGTCGGCGAGGAGGCGTCGGGTGTCGGCGTAGACGGCGAGGGCCTCCGCCTGCCGGCCGCTGCGGTACAGGGCGAGCATGAGCAGCTCGCGCAGGCGTTCCTGGAGCGGGTGGGCGGCGGTGAGGGCGGTGAGCTCGGAGACGGCCTCGGCGTGGTGGCCGACCTCCAGGTCGAGGTCGAGCCGGGTCTCCAGCAGCTGGAGGCGCCATTCGGCGAGCCGGGTGCGCTCCGTCTCGGCGTGCGGGCCGGGGACCCCGGCGAGGGGTTCGCCGTCCCAGAGGTCGAGGGCGCGGGCGAGGAGCGTACGGGCGAGGGTGCGGTCGCCGGCGGCGCGGGCGGCGTCGGCGTCGGCGGCGAGGCTGCGGGCGACGCCGAGGTCGAGGGTGGCGGCGGAGCGCAGCCGGATGGCGTAGCCGCCGGACTCGGTGACGAGCAGCCCGGGGGCGACGACCTTGCGCAGGCGGGAGGCGTACGTGCGGATGGTGGCCAGGGCCTGTTGCGGCGGGTCCTCGCCCCAGATGGCGTCGATGAGCTCCGGCGCGGTGGCGGTGCGGCCGTCGCGCAGCAGGAGGACGGCGAGCAGGGCGCGCTGCTGGGGGGTGCCGGAGGGCAGCGGTTCGGCGCCGCGCCAGGCGCGGACGGGGCCGAGGACGGCGAAGCGGGACTCGGCGGGGGTGGCCGTGGTGGCCGGAGCGGCGGGAGCGCCAGGGGTGGCCGGAGCGGAAGGGGTGGTGGCCGTGGCGGCCGTGGCGGCGTCCGGGGTCGGGCGCGGGGCCGGGCGTTTGGACGTGGTGGTGGGCCGGGCTCCCTCGGGGTGCTTCCGCGGGTGCGGGATGGCCGGTACGCCGTCCATCTGTCGTCCCCCTGCCTTCCGTTCGGTGTAAGGGTCAGTCTGCCCTGTCTTGCGCGTACACGTCAGCCCGTCCATGGCCGATCACAGACCAACTAGCTGACGGTTCGTCAGATCGGCGCTACGGTATGAGCCATGGAGACCTTCCCGAAGATCATCTCGGTGGACGACCACACGGTTGAGCCCCCCCACGTCTGGCGGGACCGGCTCCCGTCCAAGTACCAGGACACCGGTCCCCGCGTCGTCCGCGCCCCCTTGAAGGAAATGACCTTCCTCGGCGGCAAGTTCGCCCCCGTCATGGGGGCCAAGGGCGACGACGGCCCGATCGGCGACTGGTGGGTGTACGAGGACCTGCACCGGCCGCTCACCCGCCTCGACACGGCCGTCGGGTACGACCGCGACGAGATCAAACTGGAAGTCATCACCTACGAGCAGATGCGCCCGGGGTCCTTCTCGGTTCCCGACCGCCTCGCCGACATGGACGTCAACCACGTCCAGTCGGCCCTGTGCTTCCCGACCTTCCCCCGCTTCTGCGGCCAGACGTTCACCGAGGCCAAGGACCGTGAGCTGGGACTGCTCGGCGTACGGGCCTACAACGACTGGATGGTGGAGGAGTGGTGCGGCCCCGAGGCCCGCGGCCGCCTCATCCCCCTCACCCTGATCCCGCTCTGGGACGCCCGCCTGGCCGCCGCGGAGGTCCGCCGCAACGCGGCGCGCGGCGTGCGCGCGGTCGCCTTCTCGGAGATACCCCCGCACCTGGGCCTGCCGTCCATCCACACCGACGAGTGGGACCCCTTCCTGGAGGCGTGCAACGAGACCGGCACGGTCATCGCCATGCACATCGGCTCCTCCTCCCGGATGCCGTCCACGTCCGCGGACGCACCGCCGGCGGTCGGCTCCACCATCACCTTCGCCAACTGCTGCTTCTCGATGGTCGACTGGCTGATGAGCGGCAAGTTCGAGCGCTTCCCCAACCTGAAGATCATGTACGCGGAGGGCCAGATCGGCTGGATCCCGTACATCCTCGAACGGGCCGACGTGGTCTGGGAGGAGAACCGGGGCTGGGGCGGCGTCGCGGACAAGGTGCTGCGCCCGCCGTCGGAGCTCTTCGCCGAGCACGTCTTCGGCTGCTTCTTCGACGATGCCTTCGGCCTGAAGAACCTCGACTCGATCGGCGTCGGCAACGTCCTCTACGAGACGGACTACCCCCACTCCGACTCGACCTGGCCGAAGTCCCGCGAGGTCGGCGAGGCCCAGATGGGCCACCTGGCACCCGACGTGGTGGACCGCATCGTGCGCGGCAACGCGATCGACCTGCTGGGGCTCACCCCGGACGGCCTGTGGGCGGGCCCGGGGGCGTAGTCCACGGCCGGGGGCGGCCGGTGGCGGCCGGGGGAGCAGGGGAAGGCGGCGGGCCGCGCCTACGGTTGCCCGGCTCCCGCGTGGTGCGTGCCGGCGCCGAGCGGCCCCGGTCCCCGCCCCGCGCCCGTCCCCGCCCCCGGCCGCGCCGCCACTAGCAGCAGCGCCACGGCCAGGCCCGCCGCCGTGAGCACCGGCAGCAGCACCCGTACGTCCACGACGGCCACCAGCGCGGCTCCGAGCGCCAGGGCCAGCGCGTTCGGTACGAAGATCAGGGTGTTGGCGGTGGCGGCCGCGCGGCCCAGCACGGCGTTCGGGACCTCGCGCTGCACCGCGGTCAGCGCGGCGACCAGCACGCACGGCAGCCCCGCGCCGATCGCCGCGCTGCCCGCGAGGGCCGCCGCGTCGTACGGCAGTGCCCTGGCCCCGGCGCCCAGCGCGAACAGGGCCGCTCCCGCGGCCGTGAACACCCGCTCCGGCATCCGCCGCAGGAGCGGGCCCGCCACCAGCCCGCTCAGGACCGAACCGGCGCCCTGCACCGCGTACAGCACCCCCACGTAGGTGGGCGCGTGCCCCAGCACGCCGTCGGCGACCGCGTAGATCACCGCGCCGTTCAGCCCGGCCAGGAACATCACCGCGGCGCCGGCCAGGACCAGCGGCCGCAGCACGGGCGAACCCCACACGTGCCGCCCGCCCTCCCGCACCCCCGCGAAGCCGCCGGGCGCCGCGATCCGCTCCGGTTTCTCCTCGCCCACCCGCAGCAGGGCGAAGATCCCTGCGGCCAGGGCGAACGTCACCGCGTCGAGCAGGGCCACGGACGCCCCGCCGTACCGGACGAACAGGACCGCGCCCAACAGCGGCGCGAGCAGCTTCACGCTCTCGTTGGCCGTCATCCGCAGCCCGTTGAAGTCCCCGAGCAGCCGGCCGTCGACGGCCTGCGGCACCAGGGCCGCCTCCGCCGCCTCGTGGAGCGTGCCGCAGACCCCGTACACCAGCAGGACGGCGAACAGCAGCCACACCCGGTCCGCCGAATCGAGCAGGAGCAGTACGGGCAGCAGCGCGGCCATCACCAGGCAGGCGCCGACCAGGAGGGCCCGCCGCGGCAGCCGGTCGGCGACCGCCCCCAGCGCCGGCCCGGCCAGCACCGGCGCCCACAGGGCGAACACCGTCAGCGCCGCGAGGGCGTCCGAACCGGTCAGCGACTTCACCCAGATCCCGGACGCCAGCCACATCGCGGTCGTGCCGACCCCCGACACCACCACCCCGGCGAGAAAGAGCCCCGCATTGCGGTCCCGCAGGACCCGTCCCGCTCCCCAACCACCCATCGCACCAGCGTCGGCCTGAGGAGGGCCCCCGGGCATCGGGCAACCGCCCTATTCCCCGGACTGTTTTCCCGCGATCTGTTTTCCCGCGACGGGCCGCCCGCGTCGGGGAGACGGGGCGGCCTGGCGCGCGGGCGGGGGGCCTACTTCGGGGTGACCCAGATCTGCCGCTTGTTCGTGTTCGCCGTGTAGAGCTGGACCGCCGTGCCGTTGGCGGTCGCGCCGCCTGTCACGTCGAGGACCTTGCCGGAGGCCACGTGGACGATCTGGCCCTTGGCGTTGACGGACCAGCGCTGGGCCGCCGAGCCGTTGCAGTCGTAGAGGCTGATCTTGTTGCCGTCGGCGCTCGCGTTGCGCGCGTTGTCCAGGCACTTGCCGAAGGCGCGGAACGTGCCGTCCTTGCCCAGGATCCACGACTGCGCGGCGGAGCCGTTGCACGTGTAGAGCTGGATCTGCGTGCCGTTGGCCGCCTTTCCGCCCTTGACGTCCAGGCACTTGGCGCCGATTCCGGTCACCCGGCCCTGCGGGGACAGCGCGGCTCCGGCGCCGGCCGCGAGGCGGCGCAGGCCCTGGACGTCGAACTGCTGGACGTAGGTGCCCGCGCGCTTGTCCTGGTAGGCGTAGGTGGGCGAGCACATGACCGGGAACTGGCCCGAGTCGGTGCCCTTCACGCAGTCGCTCTTGTTCAGGCTGCGGTTGGCGTGCGCCAGGCCCAGCGTGTGCCCGATCTCGTGGCTGACGTGGTTGCGCATGTACGTCTCGCCCATGGCGGCGGTCGGCTTGCCGGCCGGGGTGAAGAACGAGTCGTCGATGTAGGCGTCGCCGCTGGTCACGGTCTCGGGCACGGAAGAGCTGGTGAAGCCGCAGCTGAGGTTGGCGGTGCCCGAGCCGTCGCGGACCACCTTCCAGCCCTTGCTGCCCATGCTGCCCTCTCCGGCGGGAGGCACGCACGGGCGGTGCAGGACGCCGATGATGACCTCGCCCTTGGGGCGGACGTAGTCCCAGCCGACGGGCTTGGTGTCGACGGTGACCGGCAGGTTCGTGACGCGGCGCAGGTCCGCGGCGGAGGCCTGGACGTACGGGCCCAGCCAGTCGGCGGACTTCTGGTCGTAGAACTTGATCGTGTAGCCGGTCTGCAGCCACTTGGTGGCGCCGCTCAGCTTCCAGCCTTCGCCCGACGGCGGTGCGGGGGCGGCCGCGGCGCCCGCCGCGGCCGACCGTGTGGCGGGCTTCGGGGCGTCCGCGCCCGGCGCCATGACGCCGTCCTTGAAGGCGGTGCCGTCGGAGGCGCCGACGGCGGAGTCCTCGGCGTGGGTATCGGGCGCCTCGGCCGTGAGGGGGGCGGAGGGGGCGGAGGGTACGGACGGTGCGGTCTCGCCGGTGTCCTCGGTGCCGAATGCGGTGGGGGAGAGCTGCAGACTTCCCACGATCGCGACCGCGGCCGCCGAGGCGACCATGGATATCCGGTGCTTGCCTGTCAATCGCAAGTGTTCGTCGCCCTCTCTGAAGGCTCTCAAGGAATCGGAGCGACGCCGATTAGATCAAGAGCCAAATGCCCGTGCAAACCGCACAGTTGGATGACCGGCTAGCATCGGGACGTGCCGCGACTCCAGCTGCTGAGCTTCGACCACGCCCCGGCCCTGCTCGCGTTCGAGCGGGAGAACCGGGCCTACTTCGCGGCGTCCGTTCCGGACCGGGGCGATCACTACTTCGCCCACTTCGACGAGCGGCACCGGGCGCTGATGGCCGAGCAGGAGGCGGGGCTGTGCCTCTTCCACGTGCTGGTGGAGGACGGCGGCGCGGTGGTCGGGCGGGTCAACCTCATCGACGTGGCGGACGGTTCGGCCGAGCTCGGGTACCGGATCGCGGAGAAGGCCGCCGGGCGGGGCGTGGCCACGGCGGCCGTGCGCGAGGCCTGCGAGCTGGCGGTCACGGAGTACGGCCTGACCGCGCTGCGGGCGGTCACGACGCTCGACAACCCCGGTTCCCGGGCCGTACTGGCCCGCACGGGCTTCCTGCCCGACGGCGAGATCGACCTCGACGGCCGCCCCGGCCTGCGCTTTCTGCGCGACCTGCGCACACCCGCCTGACCGGCCCGCCCCTTGCACCCAGCCCTGCGCCCGAGGCATGCTTCGCCAGGGCAAATCGGAAGGATCATCATGCCGGTGGACAAGCGGACCGTCGTGACGGCGGTGCTGTGTGCGGTGGCGGCTCTGGGGGCTTCCGCCGCGGTGGCCGAGCTGGTGCCGCCGCCCGAGGGGGCCGCGCCCGTGCGGGCGAAGGCCGGCCCGGCGGCCTCGCCGACGGCCACATCGCGATCGCAAGCGGCGAAGCCCCAGCTCTCGACCCCGCCCGGAGCCACCCTCCCGCCCGCCGTCACGCCTCCGCCCGGTGGTCCCGCGGCCTTCACCGGGGCCCTGTTCACGGACGGGCTGGACAGTGACCACTTCTGTACGGCCACCGTGGTGCACAGCCCCGGCCGCAACATGATCATCACCGCCGGGCACTGCCTGCTCGAGGGCGACCAGGGCGGCGGAACCGCCGTCTTCGCACCTGCGTACGCGAACGGCATGGCCCCGTACGGCACCTGGAAGATCGAGGAGGTCTTCGAGGACGACCGCTGGGCCGAAGGTACGGACGACGACTACGACCTCGCCTTCGCCCGCCTCGCCCCCGACGTCAAGGGCCGCACCATCGAGGACGTGACCGGCGCGGCCGTGCTCGACACCAGCGGGCGCGCGGGCGAGGAGGTCACCGTCACCGGCTACCCCGCCGACCGCAAGATCCCCCGCACCTGCACGGCGGTCGGCGTCCGGGAGAGCGCCACCCAACAGCGCTTCGACTGCGCCGACTTCCCCGGCGGCACCAGCGGCAGCGCGTGGATCGCCCGCGACGGCAAGATCATCGGCATCCTCACGGGCGGCGACACCGACGACGTGTCGACCAGCACGATCCTCGGCGAATACGCCGCCTCCCTGTACGCCAAGGCCACGGCGAAAACCCCCGCAGCCCGCTGAGCCGTCTCTTTAGGATCATGGACATGGACATGGACGAGACGATCGGCATAGGCCCGGGCGACGCGGAGCTGGCCCACGAGGCGGCGGCGGTCGCTGTTTCCTGGGTTCTCGAGGGAGAGCTCACGGAGCAGCGGGAATCGCAGTTGATCAATGTGCGCGCGCACGGAAACTCCCACGAATGGATGGGGGACGCGATGGAGGTCAGCGCATGGGTGAAGGCCCTCCGTGACGCCGTCGACGCTGCCACCGACGACGAAGAGGGCCGGCGGCGCGTGGCCGAGGCGAAGGACACGGCGCTCCGGGAGCTGCGGGAGCGACTGCTCTTCTTCATCGACATGGATTGGTTGAAGGCGACCTCCGACCACCCCGGCGCCCGTGAGTCCCTGCGCAGGATCGTCGCCACCGGCTGACCCGAGGGCGGCTGACCCGAGGGGGCCCCGGCCGGTCAGGCCAGCAGCCCCAAGTGGACCGGTTCCGCCGGGGCGTTCGTCAGGAGTTCCGGGAGGCGCGGGGGCCACAGGGGTTCGCCCAGGGTGGCCAGGCGGTCCGCGGGGAGCCACTGCCAGTGGATGCCGGGGGACTCCAGGACCGGTTCGCGGTGGGGGCCGCGGGCGAGGTAGATGTGCTCGTGCTGGCGGACCGGGATGCCCTGGTGGGTGAAGTCGTGCTCCCAGGTGCACAGCAGCCGTTCCGGCTCCAGGTCGGTCCACCCGGTCTCCTCGCGCAGCTCTCGCCGCACGCAGTCCTCGGGGCTCTCGCCGGGATCTATGCCGCCGCCGGGCGGCAGCCAGTGGATGCCGACCTCCACGTTGTCCTCGCGGAAGAGGAACACGGATCCGGCCGGGGACAGGATGACAACGCGCGCCGCGTGACGTGGAGTTCGCCTCATCACCTCAGGGTACGTCGGTGATCGGTTCAGGGGGACGGGCTCGTCGGCACCGGTCTTTCGCCCGCCCCCCTGTCGCCGCCCCCCTGTCGCCACCGCCCCTCCCGGGCCGCCCGACCGCCCTACGCCGCCGCCAGCGCCAGCGTCGGCGACAGCCGGGCCGCGCGCACCGCCGGGTAGAGGCCGGCCACGGTGCCGATCGCCAGCGTGCAGGCGAAGCCGCCGGTCACGGCCCAGAGGGGGACCACCCAGGGCAGGTCGCCGGCGCGGGCGTAGACCGCCGTGGCCGCGCCGCCCAGGACGATGCCCGCCAGCCCGCCGAGCCCGGACAGCAGCAGGGATTCCGTCACGAACTGGATCCGGATCTGCCCCTTCGTCCCGCCCAGGGACCGGCGCAGGCCGATCTCGTGGCGCCGCTCCAGCACCGAGATGATCATGGTGTTGGCGACGCCGACCCCGCCCACCAGCAGGGCGATCCCGCCCAGCCCCAGCAGCAGGGTGCTGAAGGCGCCCTCCGTGGCCGCCTTCGCCTGGAGCGCCGCCGAGGGATCGGTGACCGAGACCGCGCTCGGCGTCTGCGGGTTGGCCGTCTGGGCGATGAGCTTCCTGACCGCCGCGACCCGCTCGTCCGCCGACCGTTCGTAGACCGCCGTCGGATGGCCGTCGAAGCCCAGCAGCCGCTCGGCCGCGTCCCAGCCGATCAGCGCGGAGCGCTCGATCTCCGGGGCCAGCGGGATCGGCTCCAGGATGCCGATCACCGTGAAGTACCGGCCGCCGATGAAGACCTGCTGGCCCGGCTCGGTGATGCCGAGTCGGCGCGCGGACACGTGCCCGAGCACCACCGAGGGGTAGCGGCCGGTGGCCCCGTTGAGCCAGGTGCCGCTGCCCATCCCGGCGCGCAGGGTGCCCAGCAGGTCGTCCTTGGCCGCCTTGAGCACGACCCCGCCCGTCTCCTCCTTCGGGATGTTCTCGGAGCGCCGTACGGACTCGGCCACGTCACCGGTGGTGCCCACCGACTCGACGCCCTCGATCCGGGAGACCATGCCGGGGGCGTCCTTGGGCAGCTTGGTGTCCTGGCCGCTGAACATCCCCTTGCCGGGCGTCGCGACCAGCATGTTCGTGCCGAGCGCGTCGAGTTCGCGCAGCAGCTTGGCCTGGCTGGAGGAGGAGATCCCGACCACCGCGATCATCGTGGCGATGCCGATGGCGATGCCGAGCGCGGACAGGAACACCCGCATCGGGCGCGAGCGCAGGCCCGCCGACCCGACGTGCAGGACGTCCCGCGGGGACAGCCTCGGCGGGGTCAGCTTCCGCGCCCGCCGGCCCCCGCCCGTGCCAGAACCCGTGCCAGAACCCGTGCCCGCGTCCGCGCCCGTACGTGTCCTCGTACGGCCCCTCACGCCACCACCTCCGCCCGGCTCCGTACGTCCGCCACGATCCGTCCGTCGCGGATCCGCACCTGCCGCGGCAGGCTCGCCGCGATCTCGTTGTCGTGGGTGATCACGGCGATGGTGGCCCCGTCCTGGTTCAGCTCGTGCAGCAGCTCCATCACCGACTCCCCGGACGCCGTGTCCAGCGCGCCCGTCGGCTCGTCGGCCAGCAGCAGGTCCGGTGCGCCCGCCACCGCCCGGGCGATGGCGACGCGCTGCTTCTGTCCGCCGGACAGTTCGTGCGGCCTGTGGTCCATCCGGTCCCCGAGGCCGACCCGCTCCAGGGCCCGCGCCGCCCGGCGGCCGCGCTCGGCGCGCGAGAGGCCGCTGTAGAGCAGCCCCTCGGCGACGTTGGCCCGGGCGCTGATGCCCGGCACCAGGTGGAAGGACTGGAAGACGAAGCCGACGTGCCGTGAGCGCAGCGCCGACAGCGAACGGTCCGAGAGGGCCGCGATGTCGTGTCCGGCGATCCGTACGCCGCCCGACGTCGGGCGGTCCAGGGTGCCGACGATGTGCAGCAGGGTGGACTTCCCGGAGCCCGACGGGCCGACGATGGCGAGGAGTTCGCCGGCGGTGACGGTGAGGTCGACGTCGCGCAGGGCGGTGACCCCGCCGGGGTACTCCTTGGTGACCCCGGTCAGCTCCACCACCGTCTCTGTGGGCTTCATGGGCTTCATGGGCTTCATGGGCGTCGTGGCCGTCACAGCGTCGGGATCCCCACCTGCATGCCCTCCTTGAGGGCGTCGCCGGTCACCTCGACCCGGCCGTTGCCGAACATGCCCAGCTCGACCTTGACCTCGCGCGCCTTGCCGTCCTCGACGACCTGGACGCCGAAGCCGCCGCCCGCGAGCGCGAGCAGTGCGTTGACCGGTACGGAGAGCACGCCCTTGCGGGTCTCGCCGGTGAGGGCGACCGTCACCGGGGACTGGTCGGGGGCGTTGACCTCGGCCGGCTTGTCGAAGGTGACGGACACCTCGACCTTGGCCTTCTGATCGCCTCCGCCACCTCCGCCGCCCGCGCCGCCGTTCTTGTCGTCCGGGGCGGCCGTCCCGCCCACCGAGTCGATCTTTCCGGTGGCGCTCGTGCCGCCCGGCAGCCGTACGGTCACCGGGTCGCCGGCCTTCGCCGCCGCCGCCTTCGCCGCGTCGATCTGGAAGCGGACGATCCGCTCGGTGCCCGTCACCGTCAGCACCGGCTTGCCGGGCCCCGGCTCGTCACCGACCGCCGCGTCGGCCTTGCGCACCCGCTGCGGCCCCGAGGCGAAGGCGATGTCCTCCTTGCCGACCTCGCCCGTCTCCGCCGCCTTGTGCGCCTTCTGCCACCGCTTGACCGCCGTCGCCGTGCCCGCCGTGAAGGTGGCGTCCTCCGGGTCGAGCCCGGTCCCGTACCCCAGCGCCTGCAGGTTCCGCTTGAGCTGCTTGACGTCCTCGCCCTTGTCGCCGCTCTTCAGCGGCCGGTACATCGGCGTGGACCCGTACATGAGCCGCACCGCCTTGCCGTTGACCTCGTACAGCCTCCCGTCCCGCTCGACCGCCGAGCCCTCGGGCGCGACCCACGTCAGCACGCCGGGGCCGCCCGCGTTCAGCTTGCGCTCCTGCGCGTAGCCGAGGGTGCCCTCCACCTGGAGGCCCGAGCTGAGGTCGCCGCGCTGCACCGGCGCGGTGGCCGGCGGCAGGCCGCCGCCCGCGCGCTGCTCCTGCCCGCCGGCGCCGCGCTGCGGCTGGGCGATCACGGCGTAGCCGCCGCCCGAGAGGGCCAGGACGGCGGCCAGCGACCCCAGCAGCCACTTGGCGCGCCTCCTCATCGGGCCGTTTCGCACTTCTTCTGGGCCTCCTCGAAGGCCTTCTCCTGACCCTTGGGGATCTCGGTGGCGCTTTTCATGCCGCCGTTGTACTCGGGGTCCTTGAGGGCGACCCCGTTCTCGCGCATGCACCGGATCCACTTGAGCTCCTGGTCCTTCTCCTCCTGCGTGGGCTCCTTGCCCGACCCCGGTCCGCCCATCCCGCAGGCCTTCATGGCCTCCTGCATCTTCTGCGGGTCGGCGCCGCCGCCGAGGGTCATCCCGCGCGGGTCCTGGCCGGGCTCGGGGTCGGGCACGTCTATGCCGTGTTCGCGCAGGCACTGACGCATCTTCACGGCCCGGTCGGCGTCCGCGCCGGCCCCGCTGCTGTTCCCGCCACCGCCGCCGGAGGCTTCCTTCTTCCCCGCCGAGGAATCGTTCGCGCAGGCGGTGGCGAACAGGGTCAGCCCGGTGACGACCGCGGCCGTGCTCATGATCAGGGATCGCTTCATGGGCCCGATCCTGCGGTGAAAGGGCCTTTCGCTTCCCTCTCGCACCCTGCTTACGACGGCGAAATACGGATCTCCGGTAAAGAGGACGCCATGCGCGTACTGGTGGTGGAGGACGAGGAATTCCTCCGGGAGATGATCGCCGAGGGGCTGCGCCGCGACGCGCTCGCCGTCGACGAGGCGAGCGACGGCCTGGAGGCCCTGCGGCGCCTGCGCCTGGGCGAGTACGACGTCATGGTCCTGGACCGCGACCTGCCCGGCCTGCACGGCGACGAGGTCTGCCGGCAGGTGGTGCGCGAGCGGCTGCTGACCCGCGTCCTGATGCTGACCGCCTCCGGGACCGTACGGGACCGCGTGGAGGGCCTCGGCCTGGGCGCCGACGACTACCTCACCAAACCCTTCGCCTACGACGAGCTCCTCGCCCGCGTGCTGGCCCTCGGCCGGCGGGCCCGTCCGGCGCTGCCGCCCGTACTGGAGCGCGCCGGGATCGCCGTCGACACCGCCAGGCGCAGTGCCACCCGCGACGGGCACCGGCTCGCGCTGTCCCGCAAGGAGTTCGCGGTGCTGGAGGCCCTGCTGCGTGCCGAGGGCGCCGTCGTCAGCAACGACGACCTGATCGAGCAGGTGTGGGAGGAGGACACCAGCTACTCCACCAACGCCGTCCGCGTCACCCTCAGCAAGCTCCGCGCCAAGCTGGGCGAGCCGCCGCTGATCGAGACCGTGCCGGGCGCGGGCTACCGGATCGCCGCGTCGTGACGCGCCGCCCGATGTCGCGCCGCTCCTCGCCCCGTCGCCCGTTCGGCAGGGTCCTGCGCACCGAGCGCGGCCGCCTCACCGCGCTCTACGGCGCGCTGCTGCTCCTCGCGGGCGGCGGACTGGTGGCGCTGGTCTACGTCCTGGTCGGCCAGGGCCTCTACGCGAGCGTCAGCGGGGCCGTCCGCACGGTCAGCCCCGCCTACGTCCTCCCCTCGCCCGGCGTCACGCCCGGTGCCACGCCCTTCCTCCCGCCGCCCGGTACCGCCTCGCCCGGCCCCCGGGCCGACACGGGCCGCAGCTGGGAACCGGCGCGGCGGCGGCCCTCGGGCGAGCCGCCCACCCCCGAGGAGCTCAAGGGCTACGCCTTCACCCAGAACCTCTCGGACGCGGTCACCGACGCCACCCGGCACCGGCTGCTCATGTACTCCCTCCTCGCCCTGGCCGTCTTCGCCGTGCTGTCGATCTGGCTCGCCTGGTGGATGGCGGGCCGGGTGCTGCGCCCCGTCGGGGTGATCACCGAGACCGCGCGCCGCCTGTCCGGCGAGAACCTCGACGAGCGGATCTCCCTCGACGCCCCGCCCGGCGAGCTCAAGGAGCTGGCCGACACCTTCGACGCGATGCTGGGCCGGATGGAGCACCTGGTCTCCGCCCAGCGGCGGTTCGCCGCCAACGCGGCGCACGAACTGCGCACCCCGCTGGCGGTGCAGCGGGCGGCCGCCGAGATCGGGCTGGCCGGCGACCCGTCGCCGGAGAAGGTCGCCCGGATCCGGGCGAAGCTCATCGGCGTCGCGGACTCCAGCGAGCACCTCATCGAGTCCCTGCTGCTGCTCGCCGTATCGGAACAGGGGCTGGAGGCGACCGGGCCGGTGGACCTGGCGGCGCTCGCGGCGGCCGAGCTGGCGGCCTGCCCGCAGCAGGGGCTGACCGTCGTACGGACCCTCGCGCCGCTGACCGTGACGGGCGACCGCGCGCTCCTCGGCCACCTCCTGCGCAACCTGCTGATCAATGCGGTACGTCACAACCGCGCCGGGGGCCGGATCGCCGTGGCGACCTCCGCGGAAGGGGAACTGACGGTGTCGAACACCGGTCCCGTGATCGATCCGGCGGACGTGCCCGGGCTCCTGGAGCCCTTCCGGCGGCGCGCCGAACGGCAGCACACCGCAGGTGAGGGCGCCGGTTTGGGTCTCTCGATCGTGGCGTCGATCGCGCGGGCGCACGGGGCGCAGCTGGCGGCCGAGGCCAATCCGGAACCGGAAGGAGGTCTGACGGTCCGTGTCCTGTTCCCCGTGCCCGGCGGGACGCGCACACCGCGGGCGCACCTCCTGTGAAGACCGCCTGATGTACGGTCGGTTCAATGAGCAAGCACGCCCGAGCACGCTCCCGAGCGCCCCGTACGCCCCGCCGTGTGGCCCTGGCCGCCACGCTCGGCCTCGCGACCATCGCGGTTGGCTGGGTGTACGTCGCCCAGGACCCGGACAAGACGGCCGACGCGGCGCCGCAGGCGCGCGCGGACGCCCGCCCGCAGGCGGCGGACCGCGCCGCCCGTGACGTCCGGCGGTCCCCCCTGCAGGGCCTGACCGGCATCAGCGAGCAGACCCGCGAACGGATCCCGGCCGATTCCCGCCAGCTCATCCTGGTCACCGGCAAGGCCGGCGACTCCTCGGAGTCCACCGCCGCGCTCTACACCCGCCCGGCCGCCGACGTCGACTGGGTGCGGGCCGAGAGCTGGCCGGCGCGCAACGGGGCCAAGGGCTGGTCCACGGAGCGCACGTACGGGGACCTGACCTCCCCGATGGGCGTCTTCGCGCTCACCGACGCGGGCGGCCTGCTCCCGAAGCCGCCGGGCACCCGGCTCCCGTACGACAAGGACCGGGGCTTCGTCGCCTCGGGCCGCGGGGTGAACGGCGAGTCGCTGGCGGGTTCCTTCGACTACGTCGTCGCCATCGACTTCAACCGCAGGCCGGGCAAGTCCCCGCTGGACCCGGTGATGCCGGAGGGCGAGGAGAAGGGCGGCAACATCTGGCTCCACGTGGACCACGACGGCCCCTCGCAGGGCTGCGTCGGGATCCCGAAGGAGGCCATGAAGAAGGTCCTGGAGACCCTCGACCCGGCGGCGAAGCCGGTCATCGTGATGGGGCCGGAAGGGTTCTGACCTCGGGGCGGAGCAGCAGCAGCCCGATGTAGGCGAGGTCGAAGACGCTGCACAGGATCCCCAGGCCGAGGATGAACGGGGAGCCCTCCACCACCCCGAACAGCAGGGTCGGGGCCAGCGTCCCCAGCCACTTGGCGACGGCGATGGTCAGGGACTGCCCGCGCGGCCCCCGCCGGGCGGCGTACAGGGCGATGAACAGGCCGGACATCAGCAGGTTCTGCAGGAAGGCCGAGTACCGGGTCGCGTCGTGCGTCCCGAAGTGCGCGAGGAACAGCCACTGCACGGCGAAGCCGGTACCGAACACCAGGACGGACCAGGCGGCGAAGAGCGGGCGGGTCACGAAGTCCGGCAGCTCGGCCCGGCCGAACCGCAGGTAGGTGTAGACGATCACCACGTCGGCCGCCGCCCACACCACGTTCACCACGCCCTGCGCGGAGACGCCGGCCGTGACCTCGTGGACGGCGTAGGTCGCCTCCCAGGCGAAGTTCAGCGCGAGCGCGGCGACGGGCATCGCGTACGTCCGGTCCCGCAGCCCGACGCGGATCGCCTCCACGTACACGACCGTCCAGGCGATCCCGCTGACCAGCGTGAGCATCAGATCCACCCGCGCACCTTAGGGCGTCTCGTACGGGTCGGGAAGGGTTCTGGCCGGAGCGCCGGTCAGACGCCGAGGTCCAGGACGCGCACCGGTTCGCCCTCCCACCGCTTGGCGAGGGTGGTGGCGACGATCGCTCCGTCGGGGCGCTCGGGCGTGGGCTGGGCCGCGTACTGGGTGTGCGCCGCGGCCCAGGTCTCCCGGCGTGCGAGGGCCAGCGCGGCGGGCAGGTCCAGATCGAGGACGGTGATGCCCGGCAGGGCGGCGAGGTGCTCCGCCGTGCCGGGCCGCGTGCGGTCCGCTTCGACCAGCGCACAGGAGGGTGCGTAGAGGTACCAGCCGGCCTCGGCGTGCGCGCGGTGGATGAGCCGGGAGGCGAGGACGTTGCCCTGTCCGGCGGCCAGCATCGCCGTCTCGTCCAGCACGATGTGCGTGTCCGTCACCGGTCCCTCGCCTCCGCCAGGCGCCGGTCCAACTCGGTGTCCAGGTCCTGCTGTTCGGACGGGGTCGGGGCATAGCCGTTCCAGTCCTGCAGTGCGGCGCGGGCGCGCTCGGCGCGCTCGGCCCGCTCGGCCGGAGTGAGCAGCGTCTCCGCGAGACGGGCCAGGTAGGCGCGCAGCGACAGTCCCTCGGCGGCGGCTATGGCGGCGAGTCTGTCCTTGGCTTCCTCGGGGATGCGGATGTTGGCGTCGGCCATGAGCGTGCTCCTTCCCGTGCTACGAGGGTACGGGTACGCACCCGTACCCGCAATCTCCGGGGCCGGGCCTTCGGGATCGAGCCCTCCCTCTTGTCTGACGGGCCGTCAGCTACGACGATGGCCCGGCACCGACAGGACGAATCGGCAGACGAAGGCGAGGCGGGCCCGCCATGGCGCGCGTGTTTCCGGAAGGTCGGCTGGTCTACGGGATGCAGCTCCCGATCCAGTCGCAGAGCACCATCTACGCCGAGCCCTGGGAGGCGTCGGCCACCGCTGCGGATCTCGCCGAGATCGCGCGGGCCGCCGACCGGTCCGGCTTCGGGTACGTGGCCACCTGCGACCACGTGGCCATCCCGCGGCGGCTCGCCGGCCCCATGAGCACCATCTGGTACGACCCGGTGGCCACCCTGTCCTTCCTCGCCGGCATCACCGAGCGCGTGCGGCTGCTGAGCCACGTGGCGATCCTCGGCCTGCGCCACCCGCTGATCAGCGCCAAGCAGTACGCCACGCTCGACCACCTCTCCGGCGGCCGGCTGATCCTCGGCGTCGGCGCGGGGCACGTCCAGGAGGAGTTCGAGGTCCTCGGCGTGGACTTCGCCCGCCGCGGGGCCGTCCTCGACGAGACCCTGGACGCGCTGCGGGCGGCGCTGGGGCCCGAGGAGTACCCGGAGTTCGAGGGCGAGCGGTTCTCCTTCAAGGACCTCGGCCAGCTGCCCCGGCCCGCGCAGGAGCGGATCCCGGTCTGGGTCGGCGGATCCTCGCCCGCCGCCGTCCGCCGAGCCGCGGTCCGCGGGGACGGCTGGCTCCCGCAGGGGGACCCGCGCGACAAGCTCCCGGCGCAGATCGCCCGCATCCGGGAGCTGCGCGCCGGGGCCGGGGTCACCGGCCCCTGCGAGATCGGCGCGATCACCGAGGCGCTGTACGTGGGCGAGCCCGGCTGGGACACCGGCCGCCGGACCCTCACCGGCAAGGCGGAGGCGCTCGCGGAGTCCCTGCGGGAGTACAAGGCGCTCGGCGTGGACCAGATCCAGGTCCGCTTCCGCAGCCGCGACCGCGCCGAACTGACGGACCAGATCACCGCTTTCGGGGCCGAGGTCGGCCCCCTCCTCAACGACTAGGCCGAGACGATCAGGGAGCATGACCATGGGCAAGCTGGACGGGCGCGTCGTCATCATCACCGGCGCGGCACGCGGCCAGGGCGAGCAGGAGGCCCGGCTGTTCGCCGCCGAGGGCGCCAGGGTGCTCCTCGGTGACGTGCTGGACGAGCAGGGCGCGGCGGTGGCCAAGGACATCGGCGAGGACCGGGCCCGGTACGTACGGATGGACGTGAGCCGCGAGGAGGACTGGGCGGCCGCGGTCGCCACGGCGAAGGAGGCCTTCGGCGGGATCGACGGCCTGGTCAACAACGCGGGCATCCTGCGCTTCAACGAGCTGACCGCGACCCCGCTGGAGGAGTTCCAGCAGGTGGTCCAGGTCAACCAGGTCGGCGCCTTCCTCGGCATCAAGACCGTGGCCCCCGAGATCGAGGCGGCCGGCGGCGGCACCATCGTCAACACCTCCTCGTACACCGGCCTGACGGGCATGGCGTACGTCGGCACCTACGCCGCCACCAAGGCGGCCATCCTCGGCCTCACGCGGGTGGCGGCGCTGGAGCTGGCGGCCAAGGGGATCCGGGTCAACGCGATGTGCCCCGGCGCCGTGGACACCCCGATGGCCAATCCGGGGCTGCTGGACCCGGCGAACATGACCGACGAGGCCAGGGACGCCATGGCGGAGCTCTACAAGCGGGTGGTCCCGATGGGGCGGGTGGGGCAGCCGGAGGAGATCGCCAAGCTGGCGCTCTTCCTGACCGGCGAGGACTCCTCGTACATCACCGGCCAGCCGTTCGTCATCGACGGCGGCTGGATGGCGGGCGTCAGCATCCTGTAGCGGTCCGCCGGCATATCTGATGGAGCGTCAGGTATTGACGCTCCCGCCCCCGCGATGGAACAGTCGAGACATCGAATCTGACGCAACGTCAGAAACCAAAGGACGGTGAACCCCTTGGAATTCGGGCTCTTTGTGCAGGGATACGTGCCTGAGGCGCGGTCCAAGGTCGACCCCGAGGCAGAGCACAAGGCGCTGATCGAGGAGACCGAGTACGTCATCCAGGCGGACAAGTCCGGCTTCAAGTACGCCTGGGCCTCCGAGCACCACTTCCTGGAGGAGTACTCGCACCTGTCGGCGAACGAGGTGTTCCTCGGGTACCTCGCCCACGCCACCGAGCGCATCCACCTCGGCTCCGGCATCTTCAACCCGCTCGCCCCGGTCAACCACCCGGTCAAGGTGGCCGAGAAGGTCGCCATGCTCGACCACCTCTCCAAGGGCCGCTTCGAGTTCGGCACCGGCCGCGGCGCCGGCAGCCACGAGATCCTCGGCTTCCTGCCCGGCATCGAGGACATGAACGGCACCAAGGAGATCTGGGAGGAGACCATCGCGGAATTCCCCAAGATGTTCCTCCAGGAGGAGTACGAGGGGTTCCAGGGCAAGCACTGGTCGCTGCCCCCGCGGAAGATCTTCCCCAAGCCGTACGGGAAGGCGCACCCGGCCATGTGGTACGCCGCCGGGTCCCCGTCCTCGTACGCGATGGCGGCGAAGAAGGGCCTGGGCGTCCTCGGCTTCAGCGTCCAGAAGGTCTCGGACATGGAGTGGGTCCTCGACCAGTACAAGACGGCGATCCGCGAGGCGAAGGCGATCGGCGCGTTCGTCAACGACAACGTGATGGTCACGTCGACCGCGATCTGTGCGGAGACGCACGACAAGGCGGTGGAGATCGCGGTCAACGCGAACATGAACCGCTTCCAGTCGCTGGTCTTCCGCTACCACGACACCTTCCCGCGGCCGGAGGCGATCCCGCAGTGGCCGGAGACCCTGCCGGAGTACAACGCGGAGATCATCGAGCTCCTGATCGCGGAGGAACTCCTCATCTGCGGTGACCCGTCGGAGGTCCGCGCCCAGTGCAAGCGCTGGGAGCAGGCGGGCGCGGACCAGCTCTCCTTCGGTCTGCCGACCGGGGTCTCGTACGAGGACACGATGACCACGATCAAGCTCATCGGCGAGCACGTGATCCCCGAGATAGACACGGACCCGGTGCACCGCACGACGCGCTTCCGCCAGGCCGTCTGACCCGGCGGGGAACGGGGACGGCGTCTTCCCGGACCGCCGTCCCGCACCAGCCCCGGCCGGGCGGCCTCCGGCCGGGGCCAATCCAGCCTCGCCGGCGGGGCTGCAATACCCGGCCCCGCCGGCGTTTGAGGCGCGGGGTGTGGGGCGGAAGCCCCACGAGACGGGCCGCAACGCGAAGACCGGCAGAAGGGACGTCATGCTCGACCACCTGATCAAGGGCGCGACCGTAGTGGACGGCACCGGCGCCCCCGCCCGCGTCGCAGACGTGGGGATACGCGACGGCCGGATCGCGGCGATAGCCGCACCCGGCGCCGTCACCGAAGGAGCCCGCACCAGCGAGGACGCCACCGGCCTGGTCCTCACCCCCGGCTTCGTCGACCCCCACACGCACTACGACGCCCAGCTCTTCTGGGACCCGTACGCCACGCCCTCCATGAACCACGGCGTGACCACCGTCGCCGGCGGCAACTGCGGCTTCACCCTGGCGCCGCTCAACCCGGCCCGCCCCGAGGACGCCGACTACACGCGCCGCATGATGAGCAAGGTCGAGGGCATGGCCCTCAAGGCCCTGGAGGAGGGCGTCGACTGGACCTGGTCCACCTTCGGCGAGTACCTCGACGCCCTGGAGGGCCGGATCGCC
This sequence comes from Streptomyces sp. NPDC048424, assembly GCF_040651555.1. Classification (NCBI taxonomy): domain Bacteria; kingdom Bacillati; phylum Actinomycetota; class Actinomycetes; order Kitasatosporales; family Streptomycetaceae; genus Streptomyces; species Streptomyces sp. NPDC048424. The sequence continues at coordinate 37,443 of NZ_JBEZKE010000013.1, forward strand.
GTCAACGCCGGGTTCATGGTCGGCCACTGCGCCCTGCGCCGCCACGTCATGGGCGAGGACGCCGTCGGCGGGCAGCCCACCCCCGAGCAGATGCAGCAGATGCTCGACCTCTTCCACGACGCCATGAACGCCGGCGCCTGGGGCCTGTCGACCACCCAGTCCTCCACCCACTCCGACGGTTCCGGCGCCCCCGTCGCCTCCCGGCACGCGAAGCCCGCCGAACTCCTCGCCCTCTCCAAGGCCGTCGCCGAACACGAGGGCACCCAGCTCGAAGCGATCGTCGCGGGCTGCCTGGACCAGTTCGCCGACGAGGAGATCGACCTCTTCGTCGACATGAGCGCCGCCGCCGGACGCCCCCTGAACTGGAACGTCCTCACCATCGACGCCTCCGTCCCGGAACGGGTGCCGCGCCAGCTGATCCCCAGCGAGCGCGCCCGCAAGGCCGGCGGCCGGATCGTCGCGCTGACGATGCCGATCCTCACCCCCATGAACATGTCGCTGGGGACCTTCTGCGCGCTCAACCTCATCCCCGGCTGGGGCGAGGTCCTCGGCCTGCCCGTCCCCGAGCGGATCGAGAAGCTCCGCGACGCCGGCGTACGCGCCGAGATGCTGCGCCGCGCCGACAGCAAGGAGGCCGGCGTCTTCCGGCGCCTCGCCAACTTCGGCCGCTACGTCATCGGCGACACGTACAGCAAGGAGAACGAGGGACTCTCCGGCCGCGTCGTGAACGACATCGCCGCCGAGCGCGGTCAGGACCCGTTCCAGTGCCTGGTGGAGATCTGCGCCAACGACGACCTGCGCACGGTGCTCTGGCCGATGCCCACCGACAACGACCCGGCGAGCTGGGCCCTGCGCGCCGAGACCTGGCAGCACGAGGACGTCATGCTCGGCGGCTCCGACGCCGGCGCGCACCTGGACCGCATGTGCGGCGCCCCGTACACGACCCGCTTCCTCGGCGACTGCCTGCGCGGCCGCAAGCTGGTCCCGCTGGAGCAGGCGGTACGGATGCTCACCGACGACCCCGCCCGGCTGTTCGGGCTGCGCGAGCGCGGCCGGATCGCCGAGGGCTACCACGCGGACCTGGTCCTCTTCGACCCGGAACGCATCGAGGCCGGCCCCGCGACCCTCGTCCACGACCTGCCCGGCGACAGCCCGCGGCTGGACGCGCGGGCCATCGGCATCGTCTCCGTACGGGTCAACGGCGTGGAGACCATCCGCGACGACGAGGTCACGGGGGCGGTCCCCGGGATCGTGCTCCGTTCGGGCCGCGACACGAGGACGGTGAGCACCCGATGACGGACGCGCAGCCGCAGAAGCTCTACATCGGCGGCGAGTGGGTGGAGCCCGCCGGCGGCCACTACGAGGTGGTCAACCCGGCGGACGAGTCGGTGGTCGGGCTCGCCCCCGAGGCCTCGCGCCCGCAGGTCGAGGACGCGGCCCGCGCCGCGGCCGAGGCCTTCGAGAGCTGGTCCCGCACGAAGCCCGAGGACCGGGCGGCGATCCTCGACCGGGCCGCGGACATCATGCAGCGCGAGTTCGATCCGTGGACGGCGCTGGCCCAGGCGGAGACGGGCGCACCCACCGGGATCGCGCGCGGCATGCAGGTCGGCGTCGGCGTCGCCCGCTTCCGCCGGTACGCGCGCGGGGCCCTCGAACCCGTGGAGAAGGGCCTGCCGCCGCAGGTCACGGAGGCCGGCCCGATGGGGAAGGCGGGCATCCTCGGCGCGCTGGAGGTGCGCCAGCCGGTCGGCGTGGTCACCTGCATCACCTCGTACAACAACCCGTGGGCGAACCCGGCGGGCAAGGTGGCCCCGGCCCTGGCCATGGGGAACACGGTGGTGGTCAAGCCGGCCCCGCAGGACCCGCTGTCGGTGTTCAGGATGGCGGACGCCCTGCACGAGGCCGGGGTGCCGGCGGGCGTGGTGAACGTGGTGAACGGCCAGTCGGTGGAGGTCGGCGAGGCCGCCGTGGACTCCCCGTACGTGGACATGGTGTCCTTCACCGGTTCCACGGGCGTCGGGCAGCGCATCGCGGAGGTCTGCGGCCGGACGATGAAGCGGCAGCTGATGGAGCTGGGCGGCAAGGGCGCGGCGATCGTCTTCGGGGACGCCGACCTGGACGCGGCGGTGATGGGCATCGGCACCACCTTCTCCTTCTACTCCGGGCAGATCTGCACGGCCCCGACCCGGGTGATCGCCCACCGGTCGGTCTACGACCAGCTGATCGAGAAGCTCACCGGCTACCTGGCCTTCATGAAGGTCGGCGCCCCGGCGGCGGCCGGCACGGTGGTGGGCCCGGTGATCTCGGCGGCGCACCGGGACCGCGTGGAGTCGTACGTCGAGCTGGGGAAGAAGGAGGGCGCGCGGATCGCGTACGGCGGCGAGCGCCCGGTGGTGGGGGAGCACGGCAAGGGCTTCTACGTGGCCCCGACCCTCCTCGTCGACTGCACGAACGACATGCGGGTGGTCCGCGAGGAGATCTTCGGCCCGGTGGTCGTGGTCGTCCCCTTCGACGGGGACGAGGACGAGGCGGTCCGGCTGGCCAACGACAGCGACTTCGGCCTGCTGAGCTACGTGTGGTCGGGGGACTCGGCGCGCGCGTTCCGCGTGGCGCGGCGGCTGCGGGCGGGCGGGGTCGGCGTGAACACCATCGGCCGCAACATGGAGGCGCCGTTCGGCGGCTTCAAGCGCAGCGGGGTGGGGCGCGACGTGGGCTCGTACGCGCTGCACGCGTACAGCGAGATCCAGTCGATCGTCTGGACGGGCTGACGCGCGGCAACGGCCGGCCGGGGGCGGGTGCCCCCGGCCGGACCCGGGTCATGCCCGCGGGGTGCGCGGGGGCTTGCGGTAGCCGAGGGCCTCGGCCAGCTCGTCGTTGCCGCCGCCGAAGGCGGCGAAGGCCTTCGGGTCGTCCGTCTCCAGCCGTCGCAGGGCGGCGCCCGCCCGGTCCCGGGGCGGGTCGTCGTCGTGGGGCAGCCGCCAATCGAAATAGAGCGACCCGCCGGTGCCGGGAGGCGGCGCGGACGGTTCGTACCTGAGATGGACCACCACGGTGTCCGGGTCCCGCCAGTCGGTGCCGATCCAGCGCGACGAGAGCTCCCACCGGGCCGTCAGCTCGGGCCGCTCCCGCAGACCTGCCGCGATCAGGCGGGCGGTGCTGCGGGCCGGCCAGCACCAGGAGTGGTCCCGCTCGGCGCGCGCGAGGTCGGCGTCGTAGGCGGCGGCGTCGAAGCGGTACGCGGGCGGCGGAGGGCCGACCGCTCCGCGCCAGCCGTCCCACACCACTGCGTCGCCGTCCCGGCGGATGGTCACGTACAGCGCGCCGCAGCAGCCCTCGGTGCAGTACGCCTCGGCGAGCTGCACCTCGCGCGGCTCCGGCGCGGCGCGCAGCCGGCCGCTGTCGAGCAGGTACTCGGGCGGGTTGCCCCTGCCCTTCCCGAACAGTGCGGGGACGAGCGGGATCCCGTCGATCAGGATCCGGGTCTCGACGGCGGAGGAGTCCTCGGACTCGTGGACGACGACCAGCTCCCACCGAGGGCGGTCCCCGGCTTCGGTGCGGGTGAAGGGCAGGTGCCGGTTGCGCCGGAACCAGTCGGCCCGACGGTCTCCGGGAACGGGCTCCGGCGCGGCCGCGGGCAGCAGCCGGTCCAGGGCGTCGAGCAGCGCCCGGCGCCGCCCGGGCCGCCAGTTCAGCAGGACGGAGGCGCCACTGTGCAGGTCCAGGGCGATCGACAGCAGCAGTGACCGGTGCTCCGGGGTGGGGGGCAGCTCGTCGGCGTGCCGGACCAGGGCCTCGTACACGGCCCGGGCCGGCAGGTAGTCGAGGATCTCGGCGCGGCTGTCGAGTTGGTCGGCCATCCGGTGCAACAGCCGGCCGGTCAGCGCGAGCAGCTCGGCGTCCTGCGGCCGGGCCCGGAGCAGCCCGCGCAGGTCGGCGGCCTCGGCGATGCGCCGGGCGAGCCACATGGCCCGCGGATCGTCCGGCAGGGAGACCAGAGCGGACCGGGTGGCCTCGGCGTCGCCGGAGGTGATCGCCTCGGTCAGGGGGGTCAGCTGCTCGGAGCGGTCGCGGCTGCGGATGACCAGCAGGGCGGCCGCCTGCCGGTCGAGCGGGTCGAGGGCGGCGCTCGCGGTGTCCGCCAGGCCGTGCAGCATGCCGAGGGCCTTGAGGCAGGCCACGTCCTCGGGCTCGCCGAGGCGGATCAGCAGGGCCATGCCGACGCCGACGGCCGCGGCGTCGGTACCGCTGCGGGTCAGCTGCCTGGCGGTCCGCCGGGCGGCGTCCTCGTCGGTGAGGGCGAGCCGTGCGGTGTGTGCGCGCAGGGTCCGGTGGGGCATGGCCAGTTCGGCGATCCGCCGGTGGACGGCCCCGGCGGCCCGTACCGGGTCGGGGTCGGCGAGCAGGGGCGTGAGGGCGTCGGTGACTTCGGCCTGCGCCTGCTGCCAGGTCAGGTCCGCGCGGCTGGGCTCCGGTGGCGCGTCGGGCAGCGGATAGCCCTTGCGCGGGACCCGGCCGTCCGGCTCGATGCCGTGCCGGAAGAGGGCGTAGTCGTACAGGGAGGTCGTCCGGGGGGCGAGCGGCTCGCGCTCGTCGCGGACGCTCATCGGGCGGGGTGGGACTCGATTCCGTAGGTCATGCGAGGAGCCTGCCAGGCCGGGTCAGGGCGCGTCCAACGAAAATGCGGCCTCGCCGCGGACCCGGCCGTTGACCTGGAGCTGCACCAGGTGCTCGCCGGAGTGGTAGCGGCGGGTGGTGATCGGCTTGAAGGAGTGCCGCTTGGTGCCGCTGAGGGTTTCGCCGGGGGCCAGGGCGCGGGTGAGGAGTTTGAAGACCTTGGGGGTGCGGGTGCCGTTCGCCTTCGTGTGGTGCACGACGTAGTCGACGACGAGCTCGGCCGGGAGGGTGCCGGTGTTGGTGACCGCGTAGTCGAAGACGAGGTACTCGCCGACGGCGACCCGCGGGGTGGAGAGCACCGGCCCGCGCACGGTGACCGGCACGTCCGGGGCGTGCCCGAGCAGGGTCAGCGCCTCGGGCCGGCCGGCCTTGATCAGGGTGCGCAGTCCGTGGCGCACGACGCGGTCCGTCGTGCCGGTGGGGCCGGTCAGCCAGCGGGCGGCGGTCTCGACGGCGAGCGCCGGGTGGTCCCGGCTGATGTCGTTGAGGTGGTTGGAGACGGAGCGGCGGACGTACTCGGACTCGTCGCGGTAGAGGGCGTCCAACACCGGCAGGGCCGGGCGCGGGTCTGCGACGAAGGCGGGCAGCTGCGGGGCCCACGGCAGCCGGGGCCGGGTGCCCTCGCTGGCGAGGCGCCGTACGTGCGGGTCCGGGTCGTCCGTCCACGTCCGTACGACGGCCAGGGCGCGGGCCGGGTCGGCGCGCAGGAAGGGCCGTACGGCGGATTCGGCGGTCAGCCGGGAGGTGAGGTCGTGCAGCAGCGCCAGCCCGGGCTCGAACACCTCCAGCCCGCGGACGGCGACGGCCTCGTTGACGGGGAAGGTCATCCAGCCCTCGAAGCCCGGGTCGGCGAGGGCGGTGCGCACGACGGTCTCGAAGCCGGGCCAGTCCTCGGGGAGGTCGGCGAGCACGGCGTCGCGGACGGCGCCGACGCGGCCGCTGTACGTCAGCCCGTCGAGGGCGTCGGCGCGGGCGCGCAGGGCGGGCGCGGACCGGCGGCCGCCCGCCCGGGCGAGCAGCCGGGCCAGGGTGCTGACGGTTTCCGCGCTGAGGAGCTCATCGGCCGTGGGCATGGGGACAGTCTCGCGGATGCCGGTCCGGCGTCGCTCAGTCCACGTAGTAGTCGGTGAGGACGCAGCCCTTCACCAGGGCCGGTTCCTTCCGGTAGCCGCTCGGCGGGTTGAAGCCCTCGTGGCAGTTCAGCATCAGGAGTCCGGCCTGCGGGGTCAGCAGGGAGCTCATCGCGGCCGAGCTCTCGGATCCCATGGCGAAGTCCTGCCCGATGACGATGCCGCCGTTGGGGTCGCCGCCCTGCTGCGCGGCGGTCTCGGCCTTGAAGGCGGTCTGGAAGGCCTTCGCGTCCTTGATCATGTAGATGCTGGTGCGGCCCCTGCTGCCGCAGGCCCCGCGCTCGGTGACGGCGGCGGACTTGAGGAACTTCTCGTCCGGGCCGGTGCTCGACGAGGTGCCCGCGGGGATGACCTTGATCGGGTCGCACGGGGTGAAACCGTTGACGAAGCGGGCGGCCGCGGCCATGGTCGCCGCCTTGGGGAGCTTCTGGAACGCCGTCCCGTCCTTGGGGGCGTTGCCGTTGACGCCGCCGTTCTTCGTCGGGTTGTCCAGCGTGCCCTCGTTGGGGCCGCCGTCGCCGGTGCCGTTGGCGGCGCCGTTCGCGCCCGCCGCGACGGAATCCCCGCCGACGCCGCCGAGCGCCGGGTTGTCGCCGCCTCCGCAGCCGGTGAGGGAGAGCAGCGCCGCGGTGGCCGAGATGGTGATGATCAGTGGCTTGAAGCGCATGGTTCCTGTATCCCCCGGTAAATGACCTTGAACGGCGGCGACTCTAGAGCGGTGATCATGTCCACGGCAAACCAGAGGGAAGAAAACTCGCACGGGAAAGTTTGAAAGCGCCCAAAACGGACATGGCTGCGGTTTCCGCATCCCGAAAGCTTCTCCTGGGAGCCTGCTGAACCATGGCCGGAGGTGGAAGTGAACCTTCTATTAAGAGTGCGTTAACGGTCTCGGCCTCGGGATTCCAAGGCGTTCGGGGTGCCCGGATTCCGGACTTCGATCGTCCAGATGTGGAAAACGCACCATCTAACGTCCTGACCCATGACTCAGCTGGACGTTCGGCCTCGGGCCGGAGACACGGTAAGCGGCGTCGCCGAGGGCGACGTTCGCGGCAAGGGCCTCGGCAAGGGCTCCGTCGGCCTCGTGGGAAGCGCCGTCATCGGCATCTCCACCGTCGCCCCCGTCTACTGCCTGACCTCGACCCTCGGCTCCACCGCCGGGGAGGTCGGCATGCAGATGCCGGCCATCTTCCTCGCCGGCTTCCTCCCGATGCTGCTGGTCGCCTTCGCGTACCGCGAGCTCAACAAGGCCATGCCGGACTGCGGCACCTCCTTCACCTGGACCGTCAAGGCCTTCGGCCCGCGGATCGGCTGGATGTGCGGCTGGGGCCTGGTGATCGCCACGATCATCGTCCTCTCCAACCTCGCCGGCGTCGCCACCTCGTACTTCTGGCTGCTGGCCGGTGAGATCACCGGCAACGACTCGATCGCGGCCCTGGACGACAACAAGCTCGTCCACATCGCCACCTGCCTGACGCTGATCGCCGTCGCGACCGCCATCAGCTACCGCGGCATGACCGCCACCAAGGGCGTCCAGTACGCGCTGGTCGGCCTCCAGCTCGTCGTGCTCGCCGTCTTCGTCGCGATGGCCTTCCAGAAGGCCTCCGCCGGCACCTTCGACACCGGCCTGGACTTCTCCTGGTCCTGGATGAACCCCTTCGCGGTCGAGTCCATGGCGGCCTTCACCGCCGGACTCTCGCTCTCGATCTTCATGTACTGGGGCTGGGACGCGTGCCTGGCCACCAACGAGGAGACCACCGGCTCCACGAAGACCCCCGGCCGCGCCTCGCTCATCGCGATGGTCGTCCTGGTCGGCTCCTACCTCGCCACCGGCGTCGCCGCGCAGATGGCCGTCGGCGCGGGCGGCGAAGGCCTCGGCCTCGCCAACGAGGAGACCTCCGGCAACGTCTTCGCGGCCCTCGCAGGCCCCGTGATGGGCCCCGTGCTCGGCATCCTGCTCTTCGTGGCCGTCCTCGCCTCCGCCGCGGCGTCCCTGCAGACCACCTTCATCCCGGTGGCCCGCACGGTCCTCGCCATGTCGACGTACGAGGCGCTGCCGCCCGCCTACGCCAAGGTCCACCCGAAGTTCAAGACCCCGGGCCGCGCCACCGTCATGGCGGGCGTCGCCACCGGCGCGTTCTACACGGTGATGACCCTCGTCAGCGAGAACGTCCTGACCGACACGATCTTCGCGCTCGGCCTGATGATCTGCTTCTACTACTCGCTGACCGCGTTCGCCTGCGCCTGGTACTTCCGCGCCGAGCTGCGCCGCTCCACCCGCGACCTGCTCTTCAAGGGCGTCTTCCCGGTCCTGGGCGGGCTGCTGCTGGCCGCGGTCTTCTTCAAGACCCTCTACGACGCCTGGGACCCGGCCTACGGCTCCGGCTCCACCATCCCGGGCCTCGGCGTCGGCAACGTCTTCGTCATCGGCGTCGGCCTGCTGGCCCTCGGCCTGGTCATCATGTTCGTCACCGAGCGCCGCAGCCCCGCCTTCTTCCGCGGCCAGGTCCTGACGAAGTCCACCCCGGCCCTGGTGGTCGAGGACTGACCACCCCCGCGCACCCCGTGCGCACCCCCCCGCTGAGTCATCCCCGCGGCCCCGGATCGATCCCCCCGATCCGGGGCCGCCGGCGTTCCGGGCAGGTCGGGCGGTGACCCCGGGTGCGGGGGAGTCGTTGGGCCGGGCATGAACGCCATGAAGCGCACCCTCGCCGCCCTGGTCGTCACCGGCGGCGCCGCCCTCGCACTCACCCCCGTCGCCGCGCACGCCGACGAGCCCGCCGCTCAGGCGCCCCCGGTCGTCGGCCGGGTCGTCGACATCGTCGACCACCCGACCCAGACCGTCCAGGACGCGAAGACGGCGGTCGCGGTGACCACCTCCGCCGCCGGCACCGCCACGGGGGCCACGGACGCCTCCCTCACGGCACCCCTGCACACCCTCCCCAAGACCCCGGCGGTCAAGTAACCCCGCCCCGGCCGGTACGGGTCACCAGGGCCGGCGGGATCTCGCGGGCCGCCCGGCGGCACCGGCCGCTCAGCCCCAGGTGCGGGAGCAGAGCACGAGCCGGTAGCCGTCGGGGTCCTCGATGGTGACCCCCCACTCGTCCCAGTACGGGTTGTGGGCGGCGACCCGCGTCCCGCCGTGCTCGACGAGCCGCTGGACCAGGGCCTCGTCGGGCGTCTCGCCGAGGTAGAGCACGAACAGGTCGTCGACGGTGGGCACCGGTAGGATCGGGTTCGAGGCGTCACGGGTGAGCTCGAAGTGCCAGCCGCCGCCGGCCGGTCCGACCATCAGCAGGTCGTGCTCCCCGGGCGCGCTCCCGGTGGTGCGCCACTGCACCTCCAGGCCGAGCCCGTCGACGTAGAAGCGTTCGACGGCCTTCAGATCGAGGGAGGGCCGGGCGACGCGGACGTGTGTACGTGAATCGATCATGTGCGGCAGCGTACGAAACCCGAGTGGCGCGCGGGGCGCGGGAAGTTCGGCCACGCCGAAGCTTTGGCCAGTAATTGACCCGAGCCCGCCGTGTCCGAATTCCGCTTGCGGCCCGGCGCCCGGGCCCCGCCTGCGCGGTACGGCCCCGGCGCCGATTCCCCTCACTCGAGGCGGGCGGCGAGTATCAGCCATATGGCGTCTGACCTGCGAAAATAACGATGCCGGGGACCGATCTCGCGGCCTAGGATCGACCCCCACTCACATGGGGGATACACATCATGAACAAGAACCTCTTCCGCGCGTCCGCGGTCGCCGCTGCCGCCGTCGCCTTCTCGGGCGTCATCTCCATCTCGCAGTCCGCGAGCGCCGCGCAGACCTGCTCGCCCGCCAGCGCCAACGGCTGGGCCAACTCGATGCCCGGCGTCATCCCCGAGGCGACGCTGCACGCGCCGACCTGCGTCGAGGCGCTCCCGGACAACAAGGTCCGCGGGAAGGTGACCGTCGGCTGGGAATTCATCAACGACGGCCAGTCCGACATGACCAGCAAGCGCTACACCTCGTTCAAGGTGACGACGCGGCTGGAGAGCCGTGTGCCGGGCGGCACCGACGTCGTGGTCACCAGCAAGACCTGTGACCTCACGGCCAACATCAACGCGTCCCCCAAGAGCTCCGTCACCTGTCTGACCCCGTCGGCCACCCTGGACCCGAAGAAGCAGTGGTCCGGCGACGCCACGGTCGTCTACGACATCGAGGGCGACAACAAGGGCCCCGTCACCTGGGAGCTGGCCGGCTCGCCGCTGATGAGCTAGTGCCGTACCACCGGCCGAGCGGGTGGAACCTTCGGGTCGCGGGCGAGTCGCCCGCGCGGTCGGCATGCACGGGCGGGCGCGGTTGCTTGGGTGGGCGCGTCCCATCCGAGCACTCCTCCAGGGAGATCCGCGTGTCCCATCGTCCGGTCCTGCGCAGCCTGGTCATCGGAGCCTGTACGGCGGCTCTGATGGCCGGCTCCGGCATGCTCACCCTCACCGCCCAGGCGGAGGGCCGGCCGGCGGCCTCCGCCGGCGTCGCCCCGGCCCGGATGACCCGCGCGGAGCTGACGGTCATCGACTTCTGGGAGCAGTACTACGACGCGACCACCGGGTACCACGGCGAGGGCAAGGGCACCCTCGCCGTCCGGAGGGAACACCTCACCGCGGAGCTCGACGAGGCACTCGGGCAGTGGAGCTCCGACCATCAGGCCGATCCGGTCTTCCGCAGCCGGGAACTGCCCACGGAAGCCGCGATCGTGACGGCCGGCGCCGGCGTCGACGCGGGTCACGAGAAGGTCGTCGTGACCCAGACCTTCGAGAACGGCACCACCCAGGACGTCTGGTACCAGGTGAACCTCGAAACGAGGACCATCGACGTCCTCCAGGACCCGACGACCTGATCCCGACGCCTTCCCGCTAGCCCGCCGTGATCCCGCCGAGGAAGACACCCCAGCTCGCGGGCGTGACGGCGAGCTCGGGACCGGCCGTCACCTTGGAGTCCCGGACGTGCACCGCGTCCGTGCCGGCGGCGACCTCGACGCAGGAGTCGCCTTCGCTGCCGCTGTACGTGGACTTGTGCCAGGAGAGGGCGACCTCGACACAGTTGTCGCCCTGGCTGCTGCTGTAGCTGCTCTTGAACCACCGCAACTCGGAGCTGTTCACAGGGATCCTCGCATTCGCATCAACAGGCCCATGCTGTCAGCAGGATTGAGGGCCTGGATGCGAAGTTTGGCATATTGCTGATGGAGATTGCTGATGGCTTTCGGGTCAGAGATGACCTGGCCCATCTGCGGGCCTTCGGTGTAGCCCAGCCACTCGTGCTCCTGGGTTTCTAGGAGACAGAAGGGGCCGTCGGTGCCCGCGTGCTCAGGGCTGATCCTCGGCATGATCTGGAGATCCACATTGGGCAGATCCGCCACCTCCAGCAGGTGGTCGATCAGCTCGCGCGTCACCTCCGGTCCGCCCGTCTGCCGCTCGATCACCGCCTGTTCGATGATGAAGCTGAAGGCGACGTACGGCGTCTTGAGGAGCAGGGCTTGGCGGGCCATCCGGAAGGTGACGCGCGCCTCCGCCTCCTCCTTCGTCGCCAGCGGCGGCACGTCCCGGATCTGCGCCCGCGCGTAGGCCTCCGTCTGTAACAGCCCCGGTATCGACCTGCACTCGTACGTATTGAGGGCGATCGCGTCCTCTTCCAGCTCGGCCCACCGACGGAACCACTTCGCCAGCCCCCGCCGCCGCGACAGCTTCTTCGCCGCGATGCGGATGACGCCGAAGCCGTCCAGCACCTCCTCCGCCTTCTCCACGAACTTCGTGGACGGGTGGCGGCGACCCTGCTCCACCGAGGCCACGTACTGGACCGAGTACCCGACCAGCGGCCGGAGCTGCTCCTGCGTCAAGTTGGCCCGTTTGCGGAACGCCTTGATCGTCTCGCCGAAGTTCCGCAGGTCGTCGTCCGGTTCGACCTCGGCGTCGCCGCTCTCGTCGACACTCGTCACAGCGGTCACCTCCCCGAACAAGGGTCACGCACGGTGACTGTCACTGTCCAGAGCGTGGACTACTACAGTTGAAAAGTAGTAGTTGCCCTGCTGGGAAGTTCCCTGGCCGCACGGGACGTTCAGTCCCATGACCACACCCCCTGGCTCCGCCCAGGCCCTCGTACGCGTGTTCACTCAGCGTTTCAGTTCCACCCCGCGCGGCGCCCGCCTCGCCCGCCAGTTGGCCCTCGTCGAGCTGCATGACTGGGGTTTTCCCGAATCCACCAGGCTGTCCGCCGACGCCGGGCTGCTCGTGGCCGAGCTCGCCGCCAACGCCGTCACCCACGGCCGTGTCCCCGGGCGGGACTTCGAGCTCAAGCTGACGTTGCTGGAGAACGCCCTGCGCGTCGAGGTCTCCGATGCCCGCCGCGACCGCCGCCCCACCCCGCTGCCGCACGCCTACCAGGCCGAATCCGGCTACGGACTCCGCATCGTCGAGGCCCTCGCCGCCGGCTGGGGCGTCACGGACCGGCTGATCGGCAAGACGGTCTGGGCCGAGCTGGCCCGCCGGGCGGGCCACCGGACGTAGGCGCGGGTCAGGACCGCCAGCGCGGCGCGTCGTCGTCCGGGGTGTCCGGGCTGGCGAAGTGGAACGGTACGCCGAGGTGGGCGGCCAGGGCGCCGCCCGCGTGGGTGGCGGCGGCCGCCGACGGGTGGAGCGGGCCGGCGTCGGCGCCGTCCAGGGCGCGCACGGCCGTGCCCCAGTAGATCGTGGCCAGGCACTTCTCCCCGGCCGGCTCGTCCGTGATCGCCAGCAGTTTCACGAACCAGTCGTGGACGGTGTCCCCGTCCCAGACGGCCTCGACGGCCACCACGCGGCCGCTGATGCCGAGGGCGAGGGCGGAGAGCGAGTCCAGGTCGAGCGGCGAGTCGGGGGTACGGGCCACCCGGTCCCCGAAGTGCAGGTAGCGCAGGTGGACGATCTCCTGCGCTTCCCGCAGACCGACGCCGTGGACGCGCCCGGCCTCCCATACGAGCCGGGTCGCCTGGAGGGGGCTGTCCTGGAGGACGTACCCGTCGGCCTGGGTGCGGATCCCGGCGGGGAGGGCCTGCCACTGGTTCTCGGCGTCGGTTGCGCGGTTCGTCATGGCGTCATGATCGGCGGGCGGGCCGCGGCCGTCGAGGGGATTTCGGCGGGCTACTCCCTCGAGCGCCGGGGCCGACCGTACCTGCGGCGGCGCAGCTCGTCGACCTCCAGGTCCGAGCGGCGGCGCTGACCGGCCGTGAACATCGTGCCGCCGATGAGGAGGAACAGGCCGCCGGTGATGCCCAGGCCCAGCGGGTCGAGGGCGCGGCTGCCGGTGGTCTCCATCCAGGGGTCGAGGCCGCCGAGCCGGTCCTTGAAGAGGACGACGTGCCCGCCCGGCGCCACCTGGGCGTAGCAGTTCCGGATGGCGTCGAGCTCGTGGCTCTCGCCCGACGGCTCGACCGCGCGGCAGTAGAAGCGGGTGTCGCCCTGGGAGTTGGTGTACTCGCGGGACTCCGTCACCACCGCGTCGACCCGTTCGCCGAGCACCTTCAGGTACGACTCGTTGAGGTTGGAACCGGCGAAGACGCCGAGCGCCATGGCGCCGAAGCCCACGAGGGTGGCGGCTCCCGCCCGGTTCCAGAACGTGCCGGCGACGCCCGCGCCGAGTCCGGCCGCGGCGAGGACGACGAGCACTCCGACGTACAACAGGCCGTACGGGAACTGGGAGATGAAGCCGCCCAGCGTGGCGCCCCCGGCGACGAACACGGCCCAGAACAGCGAGTTCCGTGTGCGCCGGGCCCGCGGCGGGCCGGCCTTCCCCATGGGCCCGGTCGTCCGGGCTGCCGTGTCGGCCGTGTCCATGTCGCTCTCCTCCGAGCCCCCGTGTGCCGTCCGCCCGAGCCTACGCAGGGGCCGGGCGGGCGTGCCCGGAGGGTTCAAGGGCTCGGAGGGGCCAAGGGTTCAGAGGGGCCAAGGGCTCAGAGGGGCCAAGGGCTCAGAGGTACTGGGCGAACTCGTCCAGGGTGCGCAGCACCTGCGGCTTCGGCGCCGAGGGCAGCTGGAGGACGACCTCCTCGATGCCCAGGTCGGCGTAGTGGCTCAGCTTGCCGGGGCTGGGCTGGACGGCGTACGGGACCACCTGGAGGGACTTGGGGTCGCGTCCGGCGGTCTCCCAGACCTGGCGCAGCACCGGAAGCGTCTCGGTGAGGCCGCCGCCGCCGATCGGGAGCCAGCCGTCGGCGTGGTCGGCGATGGCGGCGAAGAGCTTCGGGCCGGCCGCGCCGCCGATCAGGGTGCGGGGGCCGTGCAGGGGCACGCCGGGGGCGAGTTCGCGCGGGGCCTGGACCGGCTTGGGGTGGGCGCTGCTGGCCTGGACGGAGCAGTACTGGCCGACGTACGCCGTGGGTTCCGGGGCCCACAGGGCGCGCATCAGGGCCATGCGGTCGCGGACCAGCTCGCGGCGGGTGGGCCACTCGACGCCGTGGTCGGCGGCCTCCTCGACGTTCCAGCCGTAGCCGATGCCGAGGGTGAAACGGCCGCCGGAGAGGTGGTCCAGGGTCGCGACCTGCTTGGCGAGGTCGATCGGGTCGTGCTGGGCGACGAGGGTGATGCCGGTGCCGAGGTGCAGGCGCTCGGTCACGGCGGCGGCCTGGCCGAGGGCCACGAAGGGGTCGAGGGTGCGGCCGTACATCTCGGGGAGTTCGCCGCCCATGGGGGCCGCGGTGTCGCGGGCGACCGGGATGTGGGTGTGCTCCGGGAGGTAGAGGCCGGAGAAGCCGCGCTCCTCCAGGCTGCGGGCCAGGCGTACGGGGGAGATGGTGCGGTCGGTGAGGAAGATGGTCGTGGCGATCCGCATGGGTTCTGGCACCTCCGAGACGTGGGACACGCAACGGTACGGGCTGGACCCGCGATTGTTGAGGGGGCGTCAGGTGGTGGGGTCGTGCTTCGGCCGTGCGGCGGGCCCGCGTCAGCCGCGCGGGTATCCCGTGCGTCAGCCGCGCGGGTACCGGGCCAGCCAGCCGGGGGAGGCCTCCGTGGGGCTGTGGAGGGTCGGGCCCTGGGTCATCTCCAGGGCGAAGTCCTCGGCGATCTCCAGCAGCGTGGCGCGGCCTTCGAGCTCGGCGAGCCAGGCGGCCGGGAGGGCCGTCTCGCCGTGGAGGGCGCCGAGCAGCGCCCCGCACAGCGCGCCGGCGGCGGTGGAGTCGCCGCCGTGGTTCACGGCGAGGCGCAGGCCGTGGGCGATGTCCTCGGCGACGAGGGCGCAGTAGACGGCGACGGCGAGTGCGTCGGCGGCGTCGGGGCCGTCGGCCGTGTCGGGGGCGTTGGCGGTGCCGGGGGCGTGGGGGCCGTCGGCCGCCCGGCCGAGGGTTTCCACGGCCCGGGGCCCGGGCGAGCCCTGGGTGACGGCCGACAGGGCGCGCTGGAGGGCGTCCGTGACGGGCTGGTGGCCGGGGCGGGCGCCCAGCAGGCCCAGGGTCCGCTGGACGGCGGAGTCGAGGGAGTCGCCGCGGATCAGGCCGTGGACGATGACGGCGAGGGCGCCGGCCGAGAGGGAGGCGGTGGGGTGACCGTGGCTCTGCGCGGCGCATTCGACGGCGAGCTGGAGGACGAGGGCAGGCTCCCAGCCGACCAGCAGCCCGAAGGGGGCCGAACGGGCGGCGGCGGCCGCGTCGCGGGCGGCGGGGTTCTTCGGCTGGTCGAGGGTGCCGAGGGTCTCGTCGGCGAAACCGGTCAGGCAGGCGCGGTCCGGGGCGCGGCGGGCGTAGAGCCACTCCTCCTGCGCGAGCCAGCCGTTGTCCTCGCGGCGCTCGTCGGGGCCCCAGTCGTTCTGGGTGGCGGCCCAGCGCAGGTAGGCGCGGTGGATGTCGGTGGGCGGGTGCCAGGCGCCGGTGTCCCGGCGCACGTGGGCCCGTATCAGCCCGTCCACGGTGAAGAGGGTGAGCTGGGTGGCGGCGGTGACCCGGCCGCGGCGGCCGTGGGCGGGCGCGGGCGCGGTCAGGCCGTCGGGGCCGTGGGCCTCGCGGATGCCGTCGAGGGTGAGGCCGAAGAGGGGCGCGCCGAGGGCGTCGCCGAGCGCGGAGCCGAGGAGCGTGCCGCGGACACGGCTGCGGAAGTCCTGCTGCTCGATGCGGCCCCAGAGCCCGGTGACGACGGCGCGCCCGAGCGTCCGCCCCTCGCCCGCGGCGGGCTCGGCCACCCTGTGCCCTGCGGGCCCGGCTCCGGCCGCGTGCCCGTGCCCGTGCCCGTGCCCGGCGGGGCCGTCGGCGGCCGCGTCCCCGGTCCCGTGCCCGGCTGTGGCAACGGGTGCGGGCGGGTGTCCGGCTCCGGCTGCGGGCCCGACGTCGCCAAAGGGTGCGGCCATGTGCCCGGTTCCGCCCGCGGGCGCTGCGGGTGCGGGCGGGTGTCCGCTTTCGGGGGCCGTCCCCTGCCCTGCGGGGCCGCCGGCGAACCGGGCTCCGTACTCGGCGGATCCGGCTACGGCGGGTGCGGGCACGTACCCGGCTGCCGGATGGGCCACGGGCTCGGTGGCAGGTACGGCGAAGGGCGGGGGTCCTGCGGCGGGTTCGAAGCCGACCTCCGGCGCGGCGGGTACGCACGCGGCTCCGGCCACGCCCATGGGTACGGGTGCCGGTTCCGCCGGGAATCCGGCCACGGGTCCTGCCATGGCTGCGGCAGCGGGTGCGGGCACGTATCCGAAGGGTGGGCTCCCCGCCTCGGGCCCGGCGGTGAAGCCGGCTGCGGGGCCCGGCGCGGGCTCGGCGGCAGGTGGGGCGAAGGGCGGCGGGCCGGCCGGGAATCTGGCCAGGGGGCCTGCCGCGGGGCCGGGCAGGGCCTGTCCGGCTTCGGGTACGGGCCCCGTTCCGCTGTTCGTACCGATCATTTCGTCCACCCCCGGCACCCCGCCCCCGCTGACCACTTCACCCGATGCCCGGCGCCCGGCACTGCACTCGTACCCGCCGCGCATGCGAAACCCGCACTGTAGTAGACAGCTTCGATCGAATCCGGAAGTGGTTCGCCAAGAGGCCCGTAAGTGATCAAAGAACGGCCAGATCGAGAACACTTCCAGCCGCGACCTGGCTCATGGCACGTTTTGTCACTTGCCTTCGAGCCGGTTGTTTTCGGCCACGCCTCGTTCATGCGACGTTCTCCGGAGCCGCTGAGCCTCGAACGCATGAAGAAGGCTCTCCTCGCCGCGACCGCCGTCGCCGCCGCACTCACCGCTTCCCTGGTCGTGGCCCCCGCCGCCACGGCCAACGGCCTGGACCGCCTCCCGTGGGCCGGTCACCAGAACGACCGTTCCGCCATCCCCTTCACCGAGGCCACCGTCACCGCCGGCGCCGACGGCTCGTTCACCCTGCGGTGGAAGGCCCGTGGCACCAAGCGGGTCGAGATCAAGGCGAACGGCAAGGTCGTCGCCAAGGGCGGCGCCGAGGGCCGGGCCGTGGTCACGGGGCTGCCCGCCGCCGACCGCCAGTGGTTCGACTTCAAGCCGGAGCGCGGCGGCAGCCTGCGCCTCGCCGACCGCCAGATCAAGCTGGACGGAGCGGTCAACTTCCGCGACGCCGGCGGCTACCGCACCACCACCGGCCAGTGGGTCAAGATGGGCGAGATCTACCGCTCCGACGCCCTCAACAAGCTGACCGCGAACGACCTGGCCAAGCTGGAGCGCCTGCGCGTCAAGACCGTCTTCGACCTGCGGATGGAGGACGAGCGCACCAAGGACGCCGACAAGGTCCCGGCCGGCGCCACCTACGTCGTCGCCGACGTCTTCGCCGGCTCCGGCTCCTTCCAGACCCTCCCGAAGACCCCCGACGAGGCCGTCAAGGCCATGGTCGACGCCGAGAAGGCGATGGTCAGCGGCGACGGCGGCAAGAAGGCGTACACCCAGGTCTTCGACGGGATCCGCAACGACCACCGCCGCTCCGTCCTCTTCCACTGCACCGCCGGCAAGGACCGCACCGGCTGGGCCAACGCCTCCCTGCTGACCGCCCTCGGCGTGCCGAGCGAGACCGTCATGGCCGACTACCTCGCCAGCAACGACTACCGCAAGGCCGCCAACGACGCGGTCCTCTCCCACCTGCCCGCCCAGCAGGCCGCCGTCTACAAGCCGCTGCTCGACGTGCGCCCCGAGTACCTCAACTCCGGCTACGACGAGGTCAAGGCCGAGTACGGCTCCTTCGACCGCTACCTGAAGGACGGCCTCGGCATCGACTCCCGCGAGCTGCGCCGGCTCAAGAAGGACCTGCTCGTCGGCTGACCGCCACCAGGAGCGCGCGGGCCCGGCCGGACGCCACACCGGCCGGGCACCGCGCGCCGCCGTCAGTCCACCGCCGTCAGTCCACCGCCGTCAGTCCACCGCCGTCAGTCCAGTACCGGCAGCAGTTCCGGCAGGTGCCCGTCCGAGGCGCGGGCCGCGTCCTGCCGCTCCCGCGGCACCTCCCCGTACAGCGTCGTACGGGCCTTCGCGGGCCGCCCGGCCGCCTCGGCGACGGCGATCAGGTCCTGGACCGACTTGTACGAGCCGTAACTCGACCCCGCCATGCGCGAGATGGTCTCCTCCATCAGGGTCCCGCCCAGGTCGTTGGCCCCGGAGCGGAGCATCTCGGCCGCGCCCTCCGAGCCCAGCTTCACCCAACTCGTCTGGATGTTGGTGATGTGCGGGTGGAGCAGGAGCCGCGCCATCGCCGTCACGGCGCGGTTGTCGCGGACCGTCGGGCCGGGCCGGGCGATGCCCGCCAGGTACACGGGCGCGTTGGTGTGGATGAAGGGGAGCGTCACGAACTCCGTGAAACCACCGGTCTGCTGTTGGATGCGGGCCAGCGTGCGGAAGTGGCCGAGCCAGTGCCGCGGCTGGTCCACGTGCCCGTACATCATGGTCGACGAGGACCGGATGCCGAGCTCGTGCGCCGTCGTGACGACGTCGATCCAGTCCGCCGTCGGCAGCTTCCCCTTCGTGAGCACCCAGCGGACCTCGTCGTCGAGGATCTCCGCCGCCGTGCCCGGGATGGAATCCAGCCCGGCCTCCTTGGCCGCCGTCAGCCAGTCCCGTACGGACATCCCCGTCCGCGTGGCCCCGTTGACGACCTCCATCGGCGAGAAGGCGTGCACGTGCATGCCGGGGACCCGCTGCTTCACCGCGCGCGCGATGTCGAAGTACGCCGTCCCGGGCAGGTCCGGATGGATGCCGCCCTGCATGCACACCTCGACCGCGCCGACGTCCCAGGCCTGGGCCGCGCGGTCCGCGACCTGGTCCAGCGACAGCGTGTACGCGTCGGCGTCCGTGCGGCGCTGCGCGAAGGCGCAGAAACGGCAGCCGGTGTAGCAGACGTTGGTGAAGTTGATGTTCCGCGTGACGATGTAGGTGACCTCGTCGCCCACGACCGACTTGCGCAGGTCGTCGGCGATCCGGCACAGCGCGTCGAGCGCCGGGCCGTCCGCGTGCAGCAGCGCGAGCGCCTGCGCGTCGGTCAGCTTCGTCGGATCGTCCGCGGCCTGCGCGAGGGCGGCGCGTACGTCGGTGTCGATGCGCTCGGCCACCATGCCGGGAGCCGCCGCCTCGCGGAGGGCCTCCCAGTCCCCGTACACGTGGTCGAAGTCCTCGCGGCGGTCGCCGGTGCGTCCCTCGGAGTCGATGGTGGCGTGCAGGTCGGTGCGCCCGTAGGCGACGAACCCCTCGTCCGGCTCCTGCCAGGGCCGCCCCTCGACGGTGGCGCCCTCGTCGGCCAGCCCGGTCTCCGGGTCGGCCAGCGCCCGTACGTGCGGCAGCAGCCGCGGGTCCAGCCACGGCTCGCCGCGCTGCAGGAACTCCGGATAGATGGTCAGGCGTTCGCGCAGCTCGAAGCCGGCGGCCCGGGTGCGCTCGGCCAGCTCCTCGATGTGCGGCCAGGGGCGCTCGGGATTCACGTGGTCGGGGGTCAGCGGCGAGACCCCGCCCCAGTCGTCGATGCCGGCGCCGATGAGCAGGGCGTACTCGGCGTCCACCAGGTTCGGCGGGGCCTGGATCCGGGCGCTCGGGCCCAGGATGTGGCGGGCGACGGCGATGGCGGCGGCCAGCTCCTCCAGCTCCGCGTCCGGCATGCCGCGCATGGCGGTGTCCGGCTTGGCGCGGAAGTTCTGGACGATGACCTCCTGGATGCCGTGGTAGCTGCGCTGGATCCGACGGAGCTCGAAGAAGGCCTCGGCCCGCTCCTCGTAGGACTCGCCGATGCCGATCAGCACCCCGGTGGTGAAGGGGACGTTCGAACGCCCCGCGTCCTCCAGCACCCGCAGCCGTACGGCCGGTTCCTTGTCGGGGGAGCCGTGGTGGGGGCCGCCGGGCTCGGACCACAGGCGGGTGGCGGTGGTCTCCAGCATCATGCCCATGCTCGGCGCGACCGGCTTGAGGCGCTGGAGGTCGGACCAGGACATGACGCCCGGGTTGAGGTGCGGGAGCAGCCCCGTCTCCTCCAGGACGCGGATCGCCATGGCGCGGACGTAGGCGAGGGTGTCGTCGTAGCCGTGCGCGTCGAGCCATTCGCGGGCCTCGGGCCAGCGGTCCTCGGGGCGGTCGCCGAGGGTGAACAGCGCTTCCTTGCAGCCCATCGCCGCGCCCTGGCGGGCGATGTCGAGGACCTCGTCGGGGGAGAGGTACAGGCCGTGGCCGGCCTTGCGGAGCTTGCCGGGCACGGTCACGAAGGTGCAGTAGTGGCACCGGTCGCGGCACAGGCGGGTGAGCGGAATGAAGACCTTGCGCGAGTACGTGATGACACCGGGCCGGCCGGCGGCGGCGAGCCCGGAGTCCCTTACGCGTGCGGCGGACGCGGCGAGGTCCCGCAGGGCCTCGCCGCGCGCCTGGAGGAGCACGGCCGCCTCGGTCGCGTCGAGCGCGACGCCGTCTCGCGCCCGCCGGAGCGCGCGGCGCATCGCGTTGTCGGTCGGAGCGTCACTCGGAGTGGTCATGGGCCGAGCATACGATCCGACGTTGCTGCGGTGGGGCGGCGGTGGAGTGGCTCATCTCATCAGCTCACCGGCGTTGACCAGCAGGGACTGGCCGGTTATCGCCCGCGCCCGGTCGGAGGCGAGGAAGACGGCGGCGTCGGCGACGTCCCCGTCGGTGGCGAGATCGGGCAGTGCCATGCGCTCGGTCAGCCGGGCGTGGACCTCGGCCTCCGGGACGCCCTCGGTGTGGGCGGTGAAGGTGACGAAGGCCTGCACGGGCGGGCCCCACATCCAGCCGGGCAGCACGGTGTTGACGCGGATCCGGTGGGGGCCGAGCTCGCGGGCCATGGAGTACATGGCGGAGGTCAGGGCTCCTTTGGAGGCGGCGTAGGCGGCCTGCTGCACCTCGTTGGGCGCGGCGACGGCGGACTGCGTCCCGATGATGACCACCGAACCCCCGCGCTCCTTGAGCGCGGGCAGACAGGCCCGGGTCATCCTGAGGGTCCCCAGCAGGTTGACGTCGATGATCTGCTGCCAGGTCCCGAAGTCGGCGTCCTCCAGTCCACCGAAGTACGAGTCCCAGGCGGCGACGTGCACGACGGCGTCGACCCCGCCGAAGCGCTCGACCCCGAGGGCCGCCAGCGCGGCGCACTGCCCCTCGTCGGAGATGTCGGTGGGGCGGTACGCGGTATGGGTCCCCTCGGGGTCGATCTCGGCGGCGGACTTGGCGAGGTTCGCCTCGGTCCGCGCCCCGAGCACGGCGTTCCCCCCGTCCCGCACGACGGCGGCGGCCACCTGGTGCCCCAGCCCGGCCCCGACGCCGGAGACGATGACGGTCTTCCCTCGCAACAGCATGACGGACCTCCGCGCGGCACGGCGTATCTGACGACGCGTCAGGTTACGGCGCGGGCGCGACCCTGTGAAGGGGCGCGACCCCGGTGGGTGCCGGAGGTCACCGAGGCGGTGGTCAATCCGACCGGGGCCATGGGGCCCAGGGGGCGGCTTGGGCCGTCGGAGGCACGTCAATCGACCCCATGTGAAGCCTCCAGGAATTTAGCCTTGTCGCGTTCAATGTATGGCGAAAGATCGGTAAGCACCCGCAGGATGTTCCGCATTTCCCTTGTCAGGGCCGGGTGTGCAGCCCACGTCTCCGCCTTCCGCGTGAGAGCCGCCGACAGCAGGTCGTCGTCATAGAAGCCGCCGTCGTTCTGAGCCGGTGCCGTTTCGCGTAGAATTTCAAGTGCGAGCGGGAGCGTCCACGGAAGCCCGACATCCTGCCCGATGAGGCGCCCGAGCTCGTACGCTGTCAGCTCGCCGACAGGCAGCCGTCGCAACCTGTAAACGGCTTTGACCAGACTGGTCGACTCGGCCGGCGGTTCGGGCCAGACATCTCCTTCGAGGTCTTCGAGAGTGCGGGTGCGTTCAAGGTCCTTGCTCATTGATGTCCTTCGCGGCGGGTGGGGGGCTATCGGTGTCCGATTGAGTGAAGGAATCCGTTCAAGCGATCCAACATTTGAATTGTCTCCTTCCGCTTGTTGATCAGGACTTCGAGTCCACGGTCGGTTATGGAGTCCGGGAGGTTTGAAATCTCGCGCTCCAGTGTCCTCCTCACGTGATCGAGCCCGTTTCTGGCCTGGGTCAGGTCGGATATGTGATCGAACGGAGTTCCGTCCTTCTTCCTCGCTACGACTTCCCCGCCTGCCTCTCTTCGGGCGGCATCGTAATGGTTGTGATTCGGCTGGGAGTTGATTTCTCCAACCGGGTCTACCTTGATGTTTTCCAGTTCTCTATAGCGCGCTGGGCCGCATCGCTCAGACCCAGCTCGGGGCAGGGTGTCAGGCCCAGAGGATCCGACCACGTGTGGGGGTTCGTGACGTACGTGGCCGGGTTCGGGGCCGGGGTGAGGCCCAGGGGGTCCGGGGTGAGGTAGCGGGCCGTTTCGGGGTCGTACGTGCGGAAGTAGTTGTGGTGGAGGCCCGACTCGGGGTCGAAGTACTGGCCCGGGAAGCGGAGGGGGGTGTAGGCGGCGGCGTCGCGGGTCCACGTGGTCGCGCCCCAGAGGGTGGAGCGGGCGCGCCAGGCGATCTCGCCTGCTTCGGAGATCAGTTCGCGCGGGGTGCCGATGAGGTCCGTGACGATGGCGAAGAAGCGGTCGTCCGTGCTGCCGAGGACACGTTCCGCCTGGGTGAGCGGGTGCAGGCCTTGGTGGGTCCAGGTGAGGGTGACCGGGCCGGCCGTCTGCTCGCAGAGGGTGGTGCCGTCCCACGTGAAGAGGGTTTCCTCCGCGACCTCGCCGGTGGGCGCCAGGCGCTGCTTGGCCGTGCGGCGGGACAGGGCGTCGTAGCGGTAGCGCCAGCGCGTGCCGTCCGGGGTGGTGACCCCGGTCAGCCGGTCCTCCGCGTCCCACTCGTAGTGCCAGGTTTCCGGCTTGCGGGAGAGACGGGTCTTCTGCCGGAGGGTGACCCGGCCGAGGGCGTCGTGTTCGTAGCGGATCGAGCCGGCGCGGGTGATGCGGGTGCCGGTGTACGCGCGTTCGCCCCGGGCCTCCGCGCCCGGGTGGTGGGCCGGCCAGGAGGCGCTGGTCTGGTTGCCGGCGTCGTCGTAGGCGTAGCGCTCGGTCCAGTCGGTCGCGTCGACCGCGGTGACCCGGGCCGCCGGGTCCAGGGTGAAGGTGCGGGGACCGGCGAGCGCGTCGTCGATCGCCGTGAGTGCGCCGTCCGTGCGGTAGCCGTAGCCACGCCGCTGGAGGGTGCGGCCGTCCGGGCCGACGAGGTGCTGGTCGGTCAGGCGCCCGACCGGGTCGTAGGCGTGGGCCAGGCTCAGGTCCGCGCCGATGGTGCGGGTCAGCTCCCGGCCCGCGGCGTCCCGCTCGAACGTCAGGGTGCGCCCCGATGCGCTGAGGGCACTGCGGCGGCCGGCCGCGTCGTACGTCCACTCGGAGAAGGCCCCGGCGGGGGTGGTGCGCCCCGCTCTGCGGCCCACGACGTCGTAGGTGTGGGTGAGAGTGCGTCCGTCGACCGTCTCCGAGACGACGCGGCCGTACCGGTCCCGTACCAGGGCCAGGGTGGTCCCGTCCGGTGACACGGCCCGGGCCAGCTCGTCGAAGGCGTCGTACGCGTAGGACGTGATCCCGTCCGCCGTCTCCTTGCGCACGAGGAGGGAGAGGGCGTCGTGCGCGTACGTGGTCGTGGCGCCGAGTGCGTTCGTACGGGAGACCAGGCGGCCCGCGGCGTCGTACCCGTAGGCCAGGGTGCGGTCGTCGAAGTCCGTCTCGGAGGCGAGACGGCCGACCGAGTCGTAGGCGTAGGTCCAGGTCAGACCTTGGGGGTTGGTGACCGAGGTCAGGCGCAGCTCGGTGTCGTGCGTGAAGGAGTAGCGGACGCCGTCCGGGCCCGTCCGGGCGGTCAGGAGGTCGAAGTCCCCGTACTCGGAGAGCGTCAGCCCGCCCACCGGGTCGGTGTGGGAGGTGCAGTTGCCCTCGCCGTCGTAGGTCCAGGACTCCGTGCCGCCGTCGGCGGTCTCCCGGTGGAGCAGGCGGCCCTCCACGCTCCAGGTGAGGCGGGTGGTGTGCCCGAGCGGGTCGGTGACGGCGATCGGGCGGCCGAAGGCGTCGCGCGCGTACCGGGTCGTGGCGCCCAGCGGATCGGTGATCTCCAGGGGCAGGCCGGCCGGGTCGCAGCGGACCGTGGTGACCGCACCCAGGGGGTCCGTCACCGAGGCCAGGTGGCCGCGGACGTCGTAGGTGAAGCGGTTCGTCGCGCCGTGCGGGGCGGTGGCGGAGGTGCGGTTGCCGTGGCCGTCGTACGTCGCGCGGGTCACCCGGCCGTCCGGCTGGACCACCGTGACCGGCAGGCCCAGCGCGTCGTACTCGGCCCGTACCTCGCGTCCGTCCGGGCGGACCACCGTGGTGAGCCGGCCCTGATCGTCGTAGACGTATCGGGTCGTGTGGCCCAGCGGATCGGTGCGGGTCAGCAGGCGGTCGTGCGCGTCGTGGGTGTAGCGGGTGGTCGCGCCCGTCGGCTCGATCTCGGCCGTGATCCGGGCGCGGTCGTCGACCAGGTACCGGGTCTCGTGGCCGAGGGAGTCGGTGTAGGTGGTGGAGCCGTCCCCGTAGGTGAAGCGGACGTCGAGGTGGCCGTTGGTGCCGGACTGCGCGGTGCAGCGGTGCTGTTCGTCGTAGACGTAGTCGAAATGGCGGTCGTTGGTGTCGGTCCAGGAGGTGATCCGGCCGAGTTCGTCGTAGCCGAACCGGAGCGGGCGGCCGGAGGAGTTGGTGACGTGCGTGAGGTGCCCGTCCGTGTACGCGTAGCGGAGCACTTCGGTGCCGTCTGCGAGGGCAAGGCCGGTGATGCGGCCTTCCGATGAGCTGAGGCGCAGCTCGTAGCCACCGCTGTGGGCCAGACCGGTCGGCGCGCCCGTCTCGTCGTAGTCGAAGGTGATCCAGTCGCCGCCCCGGCCGTCGAGCTGGCTGAGGAGGCCCTCGTCCGTGAAGTGGCGGACGTCCCCGGACTCGGGGTCGGCGACCGTGTATCCGCCGTCCGCGTCCAGGACGAGCGGCCAGCGCTGACCGTGGGCGGGGAGCACGGGAGTTCCGGGCTCCGGGTGCGGGTAGACGAGCAGGCTGCCGTCCTCGCGTACGAGGATCACGCCCTCCTCGTCGATCTCCAGGCGCTGGTCCACCGTGGACGCCCAGCTCGGGCCGAACCAGCGGCCCGCGCGGTACGAGGACTCGAAGGTGCGGGTGAACACGAGCGGCAGCGAACCGGGCAGGACCAGGTCGGTCTGCGGCAGGACCATCCGGCCCGTCGCGACGTCGACGGGGTCACCCTTGCACTTCAGGTTCGCCTTGCGGCGGGCCGCTGCCTCGGCCTCCGCCTTCGCGGCCGCGCGAGCGGCACTCGTGCTCGCCGCTTCCTCGGCGAACCGGGCGCCGGCTCGGAGGGTGGGCAGGCCCTTCGCGCCGATGAGATCGGGAAGGAGACGGCCCTTGAACTCGCTGGGGTCCGCCATGTAGCTGTCGATCATCGGGCCGGGGATGCGTTCGGGGTGGGACGCGGTCGAGACGAGACCGGCCAGCGTCATGGTGAAGTTCTGCTGGAAATCGGCCGGGTGCGTCAGGTTGTACGGGTCGAACGGGTTCAGGCCGCGGGCGAAGTTCAGCGTTCCCGCCGCGCCCTTGGCCACGCCGCCCGCGAGGTGCGTGAGCTCGACCGCCTCCGAGCCCGCGTAGTCGTACAGCCCGGCCAGGAGCCGGTCCTTCGCCGGAGGTTC
This sequence comes from Streptomyces sp. NPDC048424, assembly GCF_040651555.1. Lineage (NCBI taxonomy): Bacteria > Bacillati > Actinomycetota > Actinomycetes > Kitasatosporales > Streptomycetaceae > Streptomyces > Streptomyces sp. NPDC048424. The sequence goes on from NZ_JBEZKE010000013.1 coordinate 63,398, forward strand.
GGCCGGAGCGTGCTCCATGGCGGCCTTGAGGGTGCGCTCGGCCGCCCGGGCGGCCTCGTCGCGCTGCCTGCGGGCCTCGTCGAGGATCTCCTTGGCCCGCTTGCGGGAAGCCTCACCCGGGTCGGCGCCCTCCACCGGCACCGGGCCCGCGTCACGGCCGGCCTTGGACGCCGCCTTGAAGGCGTCCTCCTTGGCGACATGTGCGTCGTGGGCGTCCTTCGTCGCCTTCACCGCCGCCTTGTGGAGCGCGATGGCCTCGCCCGCCTGCTTCTGCGCCCACTCCACCGTCTCCGCGTACAGGGTGAGCGCGCCGGCCGCCGACTCGCACGCGTCGGAGGCGCGCAGCCAGTCCGTGGGGTGCATCGCGAACTTCTCGCGGAACGCGTCGGCGGCCTGCCCCTTCCACCGGTCCGAGTCCAGGGCCTTCATGCCCTGCCCGACCCGTTCGAAGGCCGCCTGGAAGTCCGTGAAGTGCTTGGCGGTGGCCCGGATCGCCGACGACTTGCCGTGGACCAGCTCGTCCGCCTGCTCGCTCTGGCCGAGTTCCTGCTCCGGTACCGAGGCCCCGAGACGGGAGGCGACGCCGTCGCCGAAGTCCTCGACCTTGTCGGCCCAGTCGTGCGCGCCGACCTTGTCGAGCGCACCGCCGACCTCGTCGGTGGCCCGGTCCACCCCGTGACCGATGACCTTCTTCGCCGAGTCGACCCCGTCCCCGATCTTGTCGAGACCCTTGTCGACCAGGCCGCCCCAGTCCGTCATCAGCCCTCACCACCCGGCTGCGGCTCGGGTGCCGGGCCGACCATGCCGTCCACCACGCCGTCCATCTCGTCGCGCAGGCCGACGGCGTCGAGGATCTGGTTGGACAGGAGGATGTCCGAGCTGTTGACGTCCCGGACGGCCGTCTTCCAGGCCTCGTTGCCGTTCTTCGTGGCCTCGCCGAAGGACTCGGGGCTGTAGTCGGCGTCCCGTATCTGGGTGATCGGGTTGTCGGAGAGGACCTCGCCCCAGTCCTTGTCGATGACGTCCTTCTCGGAGGCGTACGGATTGCCGAGCGCCGCGTTCGCCACGACCTTGAAGCTCCCCTGGATGTACTGCTCCTGTTCGTGCACCAGGCCCGCCGACAGCCCCACGCTCTCGGCGAACGTGTTCCCTTGCTGCACCAGCGAGCGGACCCCCCAGCCCCAGCGCTCGCAGAACGTGCCCAGCGTGGACGTCAGATCCGCGTGCCCGGTCTCCAGCCCGCTGAGCCCCAACTCGGTGAAGCCGCCGCCCATGCTCGCCGTGCCCACCGACCCGATCTCCTTCAACTCGGCCAGGCTGTCCGTGATCCCCTTGGCGATCTGACCCAACGCCTGCTTCGAGACGTCGAGATCCGCTCCGTCCCCGCTCACGCGGCCGCCTCCCCGTCGAGTGCCGCCGTGTCCGGGACGATGCCCCGCATCGGCGGGAGCACCATGCCGTCCGGGCCGGCCGCGTTCCATGCGACCCCGCAGGGAAAGTCCAGCGCCGGCACGATCCCGTCGAGCAACCGCGCACCGACCACCCGCCGGTACGCCCACTCGCGGTCGCCCTCGCCCCGGGCCTCGGCGAACCGCGCCAACGCCTCCTCGTCGGAGAAGACGCAGATCCAGTCCAGCCCGCCCAACTCGGCCGTCCACAGCCCGCCGTGCGCGTCCAACGGCACCAGGACCACCCGGCTGCGGAAGTCCGCCAGCCGCTCCAGCAACGCTTCCCGGGCCTGCGCCACCGGATCGGCCTGCACCGAACCAGCGGCGGCCACATCCGACGGCCTCGAACTCGCGCGCCGCTCAACGGCATCGGCGCGCAGCCGACCCCATTCCTCGTCGAAACCCACCTGGACCCCACCCCGTCCGTCCTGATCGAACGAACCTTCGCATGAGGGGGCGGGGTGGGCCAACTTTACTGTTCGGTAGTGCACAGATCGAGACAAGGGTGTGGGCATCTTGGATGCTTGTGCTGTTGGGGATCCGGGTGCGTAGCAGCTAGTTGCGCGATGTGTAGTCGCCTTGCTCGCGTGACTGGATTCCATTGCGGAAGCAACAGCACCCCGATTCGGTGCGGGTCGAGCTCGCGGGGCATGGAGTTCATGGCGGGGGTCGGGTCCCCCTTGGTGGAAAGCTGCGTGCCGGTTGTGAGGGGTGCGGTTGCGTCGGTGGTCAACCACCAAAGAACCGGGGGAAGAACCAGACCCAACCCCTCCAGCCTCCCCGTTCGACCGCAATCGCCCGGTCGGGTGAATCTGTCCAACTCGACTGGATTCGCGTGGGGTTGGCTGGCATATGCTCGCCGCGACAACTCCAGACATGAGACGGCCCCCGGCGGGACAGCGAATCCCAGCCGAGGGCCTGATCCACGAGGAAGTAGCACCTTCCCGATGGCCTTCCAGAAGCTTAGCCGGGTCATGCCCGCATCGCTCCGTGCCTCGCGCGGAACCGCCCGATCCGGTGGCCTTTCCGGCGTCCGACACACCAACGTCCCCCTCACGGCCCACTTCACCGTCGTGAGCAACCGGCTTGCGCAGAGCGGGGAGCTGTCGCTCCTCGCGATCGGCACCGCCGTGCACATCCAGTCGCTGCCCGAGGGCGCCCAGGTCAGCATCCGGGCCCTGGCCGAGCGCTTCCCCGAGACCGAGTACCGCATCGGGCGGGCGCTGAACGAGCTGGAGGCGGCCGGGTTCCTGCGCCGCACGCGACTGCGCACGGCTGAGGGCAAGGTGGTCACCCGCACCGTGTCCTACAACCTCCCGCTGGCCGACACCCCGCCGGAGCCGCTATCGCCGCCGGACCCGCCGGGCCCGGGCCCGGAGCCCGAACCGCCCACGCCGGAGCCGGAGCCGGGGCCCGGGCCCGTGGTCGAGCCGCCGGGCGAGCGTGACGGCGTACCCGAGCCCGCGCCCGAGCCCGCACCGGAGTCACGGGCGGCCGCCGCCCCGGGGCTTCGGCAGGAGGCCGCGCAGCTGCTGGCCGGCCTGCGGGTGCGCGAGCCGCGGCTGCTGCTCGCCGAGCGGGACGTCGAGCGGCTCGCACCCGCGGTCGTGGAGTGGCTGGATCGCGGGGCCGCGCCCGAGGCCGTACGGCGCGCCCTCACCGCGGACGTGCCGTCCGACCTGCGCAACCCGGCGGGACTCGTCGCCTACCGGCTGCGCGCCGCCCTCCCGCCCCCGCTGCCCGCGCCCGACTGGCGACCCGTCGGCGCCCCACCACCCGACCAGCCCCGGCACCCCTTCCAGACCTGCGATACCTGCGAACGCGCCTTCCGTGCCCCGACCCCCGGCGGCCACTGCGGCGACTGCACGGCCCACGCGCGAAAGGCTGCCTAGCATGAAGGTGATGACTCGGCCCCCTGGGCACGGACGAGGAGCCACCATGACCATCACTCACGACGACGAGCGACTGGGCGCACCTCGGTACTCCTGACGTCGAGGACGAACCAGAGGGGATCATGCGGCATCCCGACATCATGGTGATCGCGTGCGAGGACATGGAGGGTCAAGGGCCATTCGACCCCCGCACGATCATCGCTGCTGTCGAGGTCGTCTCCCGTTCCAACCCCGACAACGACTGGACCATCTCGACCGACGGCCTGCCCCGCTACGAGGACACCCCCTAGGCCACCACCGCCCCGGCCAGACGGGTCAGGCCCTCCGCGATCTCGGCCGGGGTGTGGGTCGTGAAGGAGAGGCGGAGGGTGCGGGGGTCCGGGGTGGTCGGGTGGAAGGGGGCTCCCGGGACGAAGGCGACGCCGTGGGTGAGCGCCGTCTTGAGGAGGGCGGTCGCGTCGTGGCCCTCCGGGAGCCGGGCCCAGACGAACATGCCGCCCTCGGGGCGGTTCCACGCAGAGCCCGCCGGAAGGGCCGCGCCCAGACCCGTCAGCAGGGCGTCGCGCCGTTCGCGGTACGCCGTGCGGACCGTGGCGATGTGGGCGGCCAGGTCCGTCGTCGCCAGGTAGTGGGCCGCGGCGAGCTGGTCCACCGTCGAGGTGTGGAGGTCCGCGGCCTGCTTCGCGACCACCGCGGCCCGGCGCAGGGCCGCCGGGGCCCGGAGCCAGCCCAGGCGGAGCCCCGGCGCCATGATCTTCGAGAAGCTGCCGAGCAGGGCCGTACGGTCCTCCGCCCCCGGGTGCGCCGCGAGCCACGGGACGTCGCGGCCCTCGTAGCGGAGGTCCCCGTACGGGTCGTCCTCCACCAGCCACAGCCCCAGCCGCGCCGCGATCCGCGCCACCGCCGCCCGCCGGGCGGCCGGCAGGGTGCGTCCCGTCGGGTTCTGGAAGGTGGGGACGGTGTAGAGCAGCTTCGGGCGTTCGCGGGCCACGAGGTCCGCGAGGGCCTCGGGGACGATGCCTTCCCCGTCGCAGGGCACGGCCACCACCCGCGCTCCCGCCAGCCCGAAGCACTGGAGCGCCGCCAGGTAGGTGGGGTCCTCGACCAGCACCACGTCCCCGGGTTCGATCAGGGCGGTGGTGAGGAGGGTGAGGGCCTGCTGGGAGCCGGAGGTGATGACGACGTCGTCCGCGTCGGTGGGCAGCCCGCGCGCCGTGGTGCGGGCGGCCACGGCCGCGCGGAGTTCCGGCGCGCCCTCGGTGGTCGAGTACTGGAGCGCGCGCCGCGCCGACGCCGCGAAGGCGGCGTCGTACGCGGCCCGCAGGCCCTCTGTGTCGAAGAGCTCGGGCGCGGGGAGGCCGCCGGCGAAGGAGATGACCCCGGTGCGTTGGGTGAGGGCGAGGATCTCGCGTACGGGGGAACCCTCGACCGAGGTCGCACGGGCGGCGAACGCGGGCGGCGGCGACGCGGGCACAACGGCATTGCCGGGCATGGCGGTAGCGGACATTTGCGCTCCTCCGGAGACGGGTGCGCGCATCGTAGCCAGGGAAAGGACGGCATGTATGTATCAGGGGGTGGACCCTTCCGGACCCCTCCCCATCTGATGCCGCATCAGCTAGACCGTTCCCATGACGACAGGAGAGCAGGAACCGCAGCCGGACACCCGCGTCGACGACTACGCCGCGCTCGCGTCCGTCGGCCCCTACGGCGTCCGCCCCGGCCATGCGCTGATCACCATGGTGGAACCGCACCCGGGCCACGAGTACGCGTACAACCGCTGGTACGAGGACGACCACTACTACGCCGGCGCCATGGCCATGCCCTGGATGTACGCGGGCCGCCGCTGGGTCGCCACCCGCGAGCTCCAGGAGCTGCGCTACCCCGAGAAGTCGGCCGTCGCCCAACCGGTCACCGCGGGCTGCTACATATCGACGTACTGGGTCACCGAGGGCCGCTACGACGAGCACATGAAGTGGACCGTCGGCATCAACAAGCGCCTGAACCGCGACGGCCGCGTCTACCAGGACCGCACCCACGTCTTCACGGCCTTCCAGGACCACGCGGCCACCGTCTACCGCGACGGCGCCGCCGGCCCGCGGGACTTCCATGCCCTCGACCACCCGTACGCCGGCCTCGTGGTCCAGGTCATCGACGCCGACGGGCCCGAGCAGCGGGCCGAGTTGCTGGAGTGGCTGCGCTCGCGCGCCCTGCCGAAGAGGCTGCACGGCTCCCCGGCCGCGATGGTGACGGTCTTCCGGCCCACCCCGCTGCCCGGCGACCGCATGACGTACGTCAAGCAGGTCGAGGGGGTGGATACCCGGCTCACGCTGCTGTGGTTCCTGGAGGTCGATCCGCGGGAGTGCTGGGACCGCTTCCAGGGGCTGGACGTCGAGGTGGCCGGGGCGGGGCTGGGGAGGGTGGAGCTGGTGGCGCCGTTCGTCCCCACGGTGCCGGGGACGGACCGGTACGTCGACCAGCTGCGCTGACCGTCCGGGGCCCCGCCCGTGCCCGTACGCGGACATGGCCGAGCCCCCTCGGCCAAGACGGCGGACCGGTCGAGAGGGCTCAAGTAGGAGGGACGGTTGGGACGCGCCGTGATCTTCAGGCGAGGCGTCCCAGCCGGCCCTCGGTGACGTCGGCTACGAAGGAGGTCCAGGAGCCGGGCGCGAAGGTGAGGGACGGGCCGTCCTGCACCTTCGAGTCGCGGACGGCGATGGCCTCCATGACGGGGGACTTGACCTCGACGCAGGCGCCGTTGGCGGAGTAGGAGGACTTGACCCAGTTGTCCGTGGCGCCCTGACGAATAGCCATGTTTCTCTCCGGTGAGCGAGTAGTTCCGGTGTGTTGTCGGCCATTTCCGGCTGACCTGATCGACGCTACCCGCAGCTCCTGATAGGTGAACGAAGCGTTCACCCGACCGAGTGGCATATTCCATTCAGGCCTTATGTGGCCGGGGAGTGACGGTGTACCGTACCGACCCCTTCGCCACTCGCCCGGCACGTCACGGGGCCATTCGACCTATTCGAACTATTCGCCCTTGTCCGCGTATTCACCGATGATGTCGGAGATGAACTGGCGGGTCTGGTCGACGTTGAGGGCCTGCGCGCGCAGGTGTTCGTACATGACGCTGTACTTCTGCACGTCGTTGGCCTTCTCCAGGTACAGGTCGCTCGTCACGCCCTCGATGTAGACGACCGTCGAGTCGGACGCGTCCGGGAACTCCAGGATCGCGTACTGGCCGTTGACCCCGGGATGGGCGCCCAGCGAGAAGGGCATCACCTGCACGGTGACGTGCGGCTGCTCCGACTGCTCTATCAAGTACTCCAGCTGCCGGGTCATGAGCTGGGCGTCGCCCACCTGCCGGCGCAGCGCGGCCTCGTCGATGACCGCCCACAGGCGCAGCGGCCCGAGCTCCGGGTTGTTGTTGTCGGTCTCGGAGAGCCGCTTCTGGCGGTGCATCCGGACCTGGACCCGCTTGTCCACGTCGGCCGGGGCGGTCTCCGGCCAGGCGCCGCGGACGAGGGACTGGGCGTACTCCGTGGTCTGGAGCAGGCCGGGGATCACCAGGGGTTCGTACGTGCGCAGGCTGGCGGCGTCCGTCTCCAGCCCGATGTAGACGCTGTACGGGATGTCGCCGAAGGCGTGCCACCAGCCCTGCTGGCGGGAGTCCTTGGCCATCTGCATGAGCGAGTCGATGAGCCGGCGGTCCTCGACCTCGTACACGTCGCACAGGTCGCGGACGTCCCGCTGGCTGATGGAACGGCGGCCGTTCTCCAGCCGGCTGATCTTCGACTGGGAGACGAGGAGGCGCTCGGCGACCTGTTCGGCCGTCATGCCCTTGTCCTCGCGGAGCTTGCGCAACTCCATGCCCAGTCGGCGGCGTCGGACGGTGGGATTGACATTGGACGCCACGGGAACGGCACCTCCGCCTTCTTCTGTCGTGCAGCGGTCTCTCTGCGTGTCTGATGTCGAGCAGACTGCCACCGAAGCGGGCGCCGCCGCTGGGGAACGGCCGGGAAAACACAGACGCGCGGGGTGGCGGGGTCGGCGAACCGGCCCCGCCACCCCGCGCGCTGGCGGCTCCCGAACCGGGTCTTTGCGGACGTCGGTCACGGCGATGGCGTTGCGATGGAGCTGAGGTCGAGCCGAGCCGGATCCGCGATGGATCCGTGACCCGAACTGGTTGTAACCGGTGGAACCGGTGTAACCGGTGGATCAGTGCGCGGCCGCGCGGGCCATCGCACCGGTCCGGCGCGGCTGCAGCGGGACGCTGCTCGCCGTGGCCCGGGCCGGTGGTGCCGGTGCGCGGTCACGGCGCGGCTGTGCGGCCACACCGTTCTGGACGTCCATCACGGCGTGCGCCACGAGTCCGCCCATCGGGTCGTGCCGGATCAGGTCCCGCAGTCGGGATCTGGACGACCGCCCCTCGTTGCCGGGGTACAGGTGCTTGCCGAGTCCGACCGCGTGGGCCAGTGCGGCAAGCGCCGCGGTCCGCGGGTCCGGCGGTACGCCGGTGCGGATCGCACTGTCGAGCCGGGCTCGGATCTCCCGGCTGATTTCCGTGTCCGTCGCCTGGTAGCGAGTTGTCGGCAACACACCGCACATCTGTCCCGCGACGGCATGGACCATGCCGCAGCGCTCCAGATGAGCGAGGTAAATCTGACGGAGCCCCAGTCGGGGTCCGCCGATCCAGTGGACGGCCCGTACCGGGCTGCCGCGCCTGCGCAGCAGTTCCAGTGCGGAGTCCAGAGTCGGATCTCCTGTCGGCCGTGGCATCACCACGGCGATACGATCCCCATCAGGGGCTATCCGTCCTGCCAGAGCCAGCTCCACTAGCTGTGCCCCGGCCAGGCCGAGGTCGAGCGACTGCGGCTGCGCCGTGGTACCCGTGGCCGGGTCCAAGGCGAGCAGCAGAAGCTCCTCCGGAATTGTTCTGCGGCTCCTGCCCATCCATGCCTCCCCGCGTGGATGAGTGACAGGGTGACGCCTCTCACATTCATCTGTCGAGAGCGCGTGGCCGCTTTGTGGGGGAACCCGCAGCTATGTCGTTCTCGTCTAGCACGTGGGCGATGCCCCCGAGACGGGACACTGTTAGACATTCGGACAGCCGGACGTGGCGGCGATGGAGGAGGAACGGTGGCGGGCGAGTCCCCCGACAAGTCGGTAGATGCAGGAGCGCCGGGGGCGGCGGAGTCGTCCGCGGAGCGTGATCCGAGGCTGTCGGTGTTCCGGCCGAGGGATCCCGAGGACCGGGACGTTCGCGCCGGCGAGGCGGAGAGGGCGACGGAGGCGAAGGCGGAGTCGGGGACGGAGGCGAAGGCGGAGACGAAGGGCGGGGCCGAAGCGGTTCCCGAGCCCGCGGCTGAGCCCGAGTCCGCGGCTGGGTCTGAGTCCGCGGCCGAGTCCGCGGCTGAGCCCGCAGCTGGGTCTGAGTCCGAGTCCGCGGCTGAGTCCGCGGCTGAGCCCGAGTCCGAGCCCGCGGCCGAGTCCGTGGCCGAAACCGACGGTGCGCGGGATCCGCTGCGCGAGGCGGTGGCGGCATGGGTCGCGAAGACCGACGCCGCCGCGGAGACCTCCGAACGGGTGGATTCCGATGCGGATCCGGCCGCCGATGCCGATGCCGATGCCGATGCGGCGGATGCCGACGCGTCCGGGGTGGATGCCGAGGTGCGGGCGGAAGAGCCCGACGCCGCCGGGCCGGCGGTCGCGCCGCAGCGCGAGGCCGCTCCGGACGCCCGTGCCGAGGAGCCGGTTCCGGCTTCCGTTCCGGCTTCCGTTTCCGGTTCTCCTTCTGGTTCCGCTTCGGCTTCCGGTACCCGTTCCGGTTCGGCTGCGGAGGTGACGCCCGCGGACAGCGAGCGCACCGCCGTCTTCCGTGCGGTGAAGCCGGATGCCGCTTCCGCTTCGGCTCCGGCCGCGGAGCAGGCGAAGCCCGCACCCGCAGCCGAGGAGCCCGCTGACAGCGAGCGCACGGCCGTGTTCCGGGCCGTGAAGCTGGATTCCGCTTCGACCCCCGCCCCGGAGCGTCCGAAGCCCGAGCCCGCTGTCGACGAGCCCGCGGACAGCGAGCGTACGGCCGTGTTCCGCGCGCCGAAGCCGCCTTCCGCTTCGGCTCCGGTCGAGGAGGCGAAGCCCAAGGCCGGCAAGCCCGCGGACAGTGAGCGCACCGCCGTCTTCCGGGTCCCGAAGGTGGATGCCCTCAAGGCGGAGACCCCCAAGCCCGCCGCCCCGAAGCCGACCCTGGCCAAGCCGGCCGAAGCCAGGTTCACCCCGGCCGAGACCAAGCCCGCCGAGACCAAGCCCGCCGAGGCCAAGCCGACCGGGACCAAGCCCGGCCAGGCCGGGCCCGCCGCCGCGGAGCCCAAGGGCAGCACCTTCGTTCCGCTGCGTCCGGAGAGCGTCGCACCGGCGCCCGAGGCCCGGCAGCGGCCGAAGCTGCCCGCCGCCGTGGACCGGTCCGAGCGGACCACCCAGCAGCCGCTGCCGCCCAAGCCGCCGCTCGACATGCTGGCGGACCTCACGAACAACCCGCCCCCGCCGCCGAGCCCGATGCGCACGGCGGTCCGGCGGGTCAAGATCTACGCCCCGCTCGTCGCGCTCCTGGTGATCATCCTGGCCGTCGTACAGCTGGTGCGCCCGCTGCCCGAGCCGACGCTCGTGATGACCGCGAAGTCCTCGTACACCTTCGAGGGCGCCAAGCCGCAGCTGCCCTGGCCCACCGAGGGGCAGGCGTACATGGCGGCCGCCGGCCTCGGCACGCTCGGCCAGTCCGGCGAGCAGAAGCCCGTGCCGATCGCCAGCGTCACCAAGTCGATGACGGCGTACATCATCCTGCGCGACCACCCCATCAAGAAGGGTGAGCAGGGCGCGATGATCGACATCGACAAGACGGCCGAGACCGAGGGCAAGAAGAACGACTCGGTCAACAACGAGTCCACCCTCGACACGGTCAAGGAGGGCGACAAGATCTCGGAGTACGACGCGATCGCCGCCCTCATGATCCCGTCGGCCAACAACATCGCGCGGCTGCTCGCGCGCTGGGACTCCGGTTCCCAGGAGGCGTTCGTCAAGAAGATGAACGACACCGCCAAGGAACTCGGCATGACCAACACCACGTACACGGACCCCTCGGGTCTGGACGCGACCACGGTCAGCACCGCCGAGGACCAGGTCAAGCTGGGTCTGAAGCTGGTCGAGATCGAGACGCTGCTCGACATCACCAAGAAGCCCAACTGGGTCGACCCGTACGGCAAGTCCTGGCGGAACTGGAACGGCCTGACCGGGCCCTCCGGTGCCCTCGGCATCAAGACCGGTACGACGACCAAGGCGGGCGGAAACCTGCTCTTCGCCGCGCAGAAGAAGGTCGGCAACACCAACCAGCTGATCGTCGGAGCCGTCCTCGGCCAGCACAAGCCGGCGATCATCGACACCGTGCTCGCCGCGAGCAAGCAGCTGATGGTCGCCACGCAGAAGGCCCTCGACGGCGCGACCGTCGTGAAGAAGGGCGAGGTCGTGGGCTACGTCGACGACGGTCTCGGCGGCCGGACCCCCGTCGTGGCCACCGCAGACGTGCAGGCGGTCGGCTGGGCCTCGCTGACCGTCGACGTCAAGCTCGCGGACGGCGGCGCGAAGATGCCGCAGACGGCGAAGGCCGGGACGGAGGTCGGCGTGCTGACCGTCGGCGAGGGCGCCAGCCAGGTGAAGGTGCCGGTGGCGCTGCAGAGCGACCTTGCCGCGCCGGGCATCGGCAGCAAGCTGACGCGCGTCGGCTGACATCCGGTGAGAGCGTGGATCCGGCGCCCCGGGCAACCCCGGGGCGCCGGGGCGCGTCTTGGCACCCGGGACGTGTGCGGGTGTGGACTCATGTGTTGGGGAGAGCGGCAGTGACCACTGCTGAGCAGCAGGGCCGGCGTCAGGAAGCCATCCCGCCGGCCGACGGCGGGGATGCCGAACGGGGCTCCGGGGTACCCGAGCCGTCCGCCGGCCACGACGCCGCGCCCGGCGCCATACGGCCCCGCGGCCTCGCCCGGCCCGGCTCGACCGGCTCCGGTCCGGATGCCGGTTCCCCCACTGATCTCGATTCCCCTACCGATCTCGTTTCCGACCCAGGTTCCGATCCAGGTTCCGGTTCCGGCGCCGAGGCGGATGCCGCCGCCCACGCCGGTGCCGAATCCGCCGCCCATGCCGCCGCCCACGTCGATCCCGCTGCCGAGCCCGTCGGCCTCGTCCGCGCCGCCCTCGGCTGGGCCCGGCGCCACCCCGTGGCCGTCGCCACCGCCCTCGCCGCCGTGCTCCACGTGGCCTGGTTCTTCAGCTTCGCCAACAGCGGCGGCGACCTGGCCGCGCAGGACGCCTGGGCCGAGTTCGTCGGCCGCCATCCCGACTCCGCGTACAACCTCGCCTGGTACGGCGGCATGCACCCCGTCTCGTACAGCGTGGTCTCGCCCTACCTCATGCACATGCTCGGCGTCCGCACCACGATGATGATCGCGGGCACCGTCTCGGCCGGCCTGCTCGCGCTGATCCTCACCCGCTGCCGCGGCGCCGTGCGCGAGCCGCTGTGGCCCGCCCTCGCCGGGGTGTACGGGCTGCTCTGCAACGCCCTGTCGGGCCGCGTCACCTTCGGCCTCGGCGCGATGTTCGCGCTCGCCGCGGTCGCCGCCGTCTTCTGCTGGCCCCGCAAGTGGGCGCAACGCCGCTGGGCCAAGGCCGCGGTGGCGGCCCCGCTGGCCGGGCTCGCGACCGCCGCCAGCCCCGTCGCCGGCCTCTTCCTCGGGGTGATCGCGGCCGCGCTGTTCCTGAGCCGGCGGCGCCCGGGTGCGTACGCGCTGGGGCTGGCTCCGGTCGCCGTGGTCGGGCTGTCGGCCTGGCTCTTCCCGTTCTCCGGGACGCAGCCGATGAAGATCGGGTCGGCCGGGCTGCCGTTCGTGTTCGCGCTGCTGATCCTCTTCCTCGTGCCGAAGCGGTGGAAGACGGTCCGGATCGCCTCCGCCGTCTACGCCCTCGGGGTCTTCCTGACCTGGGTGATCGACTCCCAGGTCGGCTCCAACGTCACCCGGATGGTGATGCTGTTCGGCGGGGCCGTGCTGCTCGCCGCCCTCGCGCACGAGGTCCCGCGCTCGCGCCGCTGGTACGGGGTGCTGCTCGCCTTCGTCGGGCTGAACGCCTGGATCACCGCCAACAGCATCACGGACATCATCCGCACCACCCCGGTGGCCGCCTGGAACCGGGAGCTGGCCCCGCTCGTCGACCAGCTGCAGAAGGCGGGCGCCGACCGCGGCCGGGTCGAGGTGGTCCCCGCCAGCAGCCACCGCGAGTCCTCCGCCTTCCCCTCGTACGTGAACCTCGCGCGCGGCTGGAACCGGCAGGCCGACCTGGAGCGCAACCCGCTCTTCTACGACGACACCCTCACCGCCGAGAGCTACCGGGCCTGGCTGGAGCGCTGGGCGGTGCACTACGTGGTGCTGCCGGCCGACAAACCCGACTCGGGCGGGGAGGACGAGGCGAAGCTGGTGCGCGAGGGTCTCCCGTACCTCCAACAGGTGTGGGGCGACGCGAACTGGCAGCTGTTCAAGGTCTACGAGCCGACGGACCTGGTGGCCGGACCGGCGACCGTGGTGCGGGCGAGCGCCGACCGCCTGGTCATCGACGTGAAGAAGCCCGGGCGGGTGCTGGTGCGGATCCCGCACTCCCCGTGGCTGGGGCTGGTGGACGGGGCGGGCAAGCCCGTGCCGCCGCCGCAGGAGACCTTCGCGTCGAAGGCGCGCGGCGGGACCGGGGAGGGCGGGGCGCTCCGCAAGGAGTACGCGAACACGGCCGGATGCCTGTTCAAGGCGGCTCCGGACGACAGCGGCGACGTGTGGACGGAGCTGCTGGCTCCGGCGCCGGGGGAGTACCGGGTGGCGGCGAAGTACCAGCTGCCGCGGGGGACGCCCTGCCCGGAGGACCTGGTCCACCAGACGCTGGGGCAGCCGAAACTGCCGGCCCCACCGCGCCGGTGATCCGCACCCCCGGTCCTTGATCGGAATTCTTTACATGCCGGTCCGGGTGCGTTGGTCCGTTTATATGCATACGATCCCAGTAGTCCGATTGGGTGCTTCCCGAAGGAGTTGACGACGGGATGAACAAAGAGCAGAAGCGCGACGTCCGGACGGCCCTCGCGAAGGCGCAGGAGCAGGTGCAGCCGCCGCGTGTGCCGGGGCACGGCTTCGACGGTCCGGTACGGAGCAAGGTCAAGGGCGGGCTGCACACGAAGGCCGCGCTCAAGCGGGCCGGCACTCCGCAGGGGGACCGCATCGGCGAACGCACCAGTGGCCTGAGCTAGCCGACTGAGCCGACCGAGCCGACTGAGCCGATCGAGCCGATCGGCCTGTCACTGGACGTAGCCCTTCCGGCTTCCGGCCGGAGGGGCTTTTTCCGTCTCCGACTGTTCGCCGGGTGGTGGCCGGAGAATCGTTACATCGCCGACGGAATACCCACATATGCCCCACGTAGCGTCATGGCCGTCCCACCCGCCCCGCACGCCCGCACGGAGTCCGTACGCCATGACCAGCACCCTCGCCCCCGTCCGCGGCGCGCGCACCGCCGCCCACCCCGCCCGCACCGCCCGCCGGACCCGCCGGACCCGCCGGGCCGTGGCGGCCGTCGCCCTCGCCGTCGCGGTCTCCGGGGGCCTCGTGGCCTGCGCCGGCGGCGGGCCGAAGCTGCCGCCGGACCCCAAGGTCGGCAGCACCGCCGCCCCCGCCCTCGCGCCCGGCGCGGACGCCGCCCCGGCGCTGCCGCCGTCGAGGCCGACGGGTATGAAGATCGACGCGGCGGGCGTGGACGCCAAGCGGATGGTCGACCTCAAGGTGGACCCGGTCTCCGGAGAGCTCGGCGTGCCGAACGCCGACACCGACGCGGACAGCCCCGGCTGGTGGACCGAGGGGGTCACGCCGGGCGAGAAGGGCGTCTCCGTGCTCGTCGCGCACTTCGACACCAGGCACGGGCCGGCGCTGATGAAGGACGTCAAGAAGATCAAACTGGGCGACGTGGTGGAGGTGCCGCGCGAGGACGGGCGGACGGCCAGGTTCAAGATCCGCGAGATCGAGGACGTGGACAAGAAGGACTTTCCGACCGACAAGGTCTACGGGGACACCGAACGCCCCGAGCTGCGCCTGCTGACCTGCGGCGGCGAGCTGAAGGACGGGCACCGCACCAACAACGTCATCTTCTACGCCGACCTCGTGGCCTGATCGGGTCCCGCGTGCGAACCCGCCCGATCCGCCCGATCCCGCCGACCACACGCGGAAACGGGCGCACTACCGTGAGCTGACCGGGGAACCGTGAACGGGGGACGCGGAACACGGGACGGGGAACGGGGAACGGGGACCATGAACGACGCGATGAGGGCGCAGCCGCCGCGCCCGCGGCTGCCCGCCTGGGCCTCCACCCTGATCTGGAAGGCCGCGGTCTTCATCACGCTCATGTGCTGCGGGCTCGCGGCGCTGCTCGGCGTCCTCGTGCACCGCGCCATGACCCACCAGACCGTCAGCACCGCCCGCGAGAAGGCGCTGACCAAGCTGGAGCGGACCATCAAGGCCTACGAGACGGGCGCGCGCCTGCCGCGCGGCGAGGGCATCGACCCGGTCGGCCTGCCCCCCGAGCTGCGCACCCTGGCCGTCAGCGGCAAACGCGGCACGGCGCTCGGCGAGAACCGCGGCCGCGCCGCCATGTGGGCGGCCGCGCCCGCCGAGGAGGGCACCGCGATAGCCGTCTCCGTGGACTTCCGCGCCGGCGAGCAGACCATCGCCGATCTGGACCGGGCCATCCTCGGCTCCTCGGGGCTCGCCATCGGCGTCACGCTCCTCATGGGTGCGTTCGGCGTCACCCGGATCACCCGGCGGCTGCACCTGACCGCGCAGGTGGCCCGCCGGATCACCGCCGGCGACCTGGACGCGCGGGTCGGCGACAGCGCGCGGAACAAGGACGAGGTGGCGGCGGTCTCCCGGGCCCTGGACACCATGGCCGCTTCGCTCCAGGGCAAGCTCGAAGCGGAACAGCGGTTCACGGCGGACGTCGCACACGAGCTCCGCACCCCGCTCACCGGCCTGAACGCCGCCGCCGAGCTGCTGCCGCCGGGCCGCCCGGCCGAGCTCGTACGGGACCGGGTCCAGGCGATGCGCTCGCTGACCGAGGACCTGCTGGAGATCTCCCGGCTGGACACGCGCAGCGAGCGCGTGGAGCTGGACTCGCACGACCTGGCCGACCTGGCGGCGCGCACCATCCGGGCCTCCGGCACCGACACGGTCCTGGAGGTGGTCTCCTCGCCGCGGGTGGAGACGGACCGGCGCCGGCTGGAGCGGATCCTGGGCAACCTCGTGGCCAACGCGCACAGCCACGGCGCGGCCCCGGTCACGGTCACCGTGGACGGCCGGACCCTGACCGTGACCGACGAGGGTCCCGGCTATCCGGAGTACCTGCTCACCAGCGGCCCGCAGCGGTTCCGTACGGAGGGCACGAACAAGGGCCACGGGCTGGGCCTGACCATCGCCGTGGGCCAGGCCCGGACCCTCGGCGCCACCCTCGCCTTCCGCAACCGGGAGACGGGCGGCGCCGAGGCCCGCGTCACGCTCCCGGGGCCCGCAGCGCCGGGAGCAACGGCCGCGCCTCGGCGTCGAGATGAGCCCCCAGCCCGCCGCTGAGCCGCGCCACCCGGCACCGTGTGCGTGCGATGGCGGCGGCAAAACCGAGGGAGATCACCCGTAGCGACGAAGGACCCCCAACCGCTTCCGGCTGGAGGTCCTCGAAGTGTGCCCTCGGCAGGATTCGAACCTGCGACACCGGCTTTAGGAGAGCCGTGCTCTATCCCCTGAGCTACGAAGGCTGGGGCTTGTCGGAAACGTTGCCGGAAACCCCAGAGGGATCGCCCGAGCCGCTTCGGCAAGCGTGCTGGTCAGATGACGTGCGCCCACTCGGGTGTAGATGCCCTCACGGACACTTCTCCCGGCACACGCCTGGTAGTCGCCTGACCGCTGACAGCCTAGCGGATCGTGCTGGGAGTGGTCGCATGGATTGCCGTGGGAGTGGCCTGAGGTGAAGGCATCGTCGTGACCTGGGGTTTCTGAGCGTCTGGGGTGCTGGGTGGCGAGGCCGGGGGTGCTGCACGGGTGTGGGCAGGCTGCTGGAGCGTCCGTTCTGTTCCGCTTGCCATGGACGGGGCCTTAACGGAGCGACGGCCGCGCCGGCGTCACGCGGATCCCTTCGGAGCGACGCCACGATGTCCGCCGCCTAACCCGGCGTAGGTCCGTGAGGGGGACTCGTCGGCAAGCCGAGTCCCGGACGGCAGCAGGACACAGGGTCTTTCCGCTAGACACCGGCCCATGATCATCGGTTGCAGCAAGGAAAAGACCGCCCGTTGGCGATCCGAGGACGGGACGGGACTTCGGAAGCGGCCCGAAGGGGGGAGCCCATGTCGTTGAAACGGCTTCCCGAAGTGAACCGGCGAGCACTCCGCGGGGCGCGCGGCTGGCCTCGTGCACTGGTGCTCGCGCTCGCCGTCACGCTCGCGGTGGTCGCTCCCGCCGGCGGGGCGGGCGCCGAGCCGCGTCCCGGAGTCCCGCCCACGGCCGCCGGGCCGGCGCGGGCGGACGGAGAGGGAACGCTGACGCGAGCCCCGCTGAAGCGACGCGTCGACGTACGGTCGCTGCCGCGCCCCCAAAGCACCGCCAAGCCGCAAGTACGCCCCTCCCTCCCAGCTCCGAAGCGGCGCGCGCCTGCGGGTCCGAAGCGGGAGGCGAGCCTGCCGGTCACCTCCGTGGCCCTGACCCCGAAGGACACGAAGACCGGAGGGTCTTCGAAGGCGGCGCCGTCCACTGCCGTCATCGAGCGGCTGAAGACCTTCCGCACGCTCGGGAACGCCGACAACGCCACTGCCGCCCAAACCGCTCCCTCCGACACGCAGCTCGCGGTCGGGCCCACCCACATCGTCCAGTTCATCAACCGGTCGGGCCGGATCTACGACAAGGCCGGTACCCCCGCCGGTGCCACCTTCGACCTGGGTACGTTCTTCGGCTTCCCGGCGAACACCGGCGGTGATCCGCGGGTTCACTACGACGCAGGGTCAGGCCGCTTCTTCGCCGCGTACGAGGGACTCCTGACGGGCGGCGACGAGGTCGACGTCGCGGTCAGCGACACCTCCGACCCTCGCGGGAACTGGTCCGTCTACATCGCCGCTGCCAACAGCGGCAACGTGCAGCACGACCGGCCCAAGCTCGGCTACACCGACGACAAGGTCACGCTGACCTGGAACAACTACGACCTGGCCGCGACCCCCAAAACGTTCCTGGGCGAGGTGACCGCGGTCGTCAACAAGGCGGAGCTTCTGGCCGGTGGCTCCTCGGTCACCATCACCACGTTCGGCCAGGACAACACCAAAGGCGAGGTCGCCCCGGCCGTTTCGCTGTCGGGAATCCTCGACCAGTTCGTGATGGAGCATGCCGGCACCGACATGGTGGTGACCACCATTAGCGGTGTGCCCGGCGTCAGCCCGGTCACCCAGACCGAGAACACCATCGCCATCGGGACCGCCGACCCGCCGCCGGACGCGGCCCAGCCGGCCGGGGGCGACTCGTTCATCGAGACCAACGACGACCGGATTCTCTCGGTCGTCTGGCAGAACAACCGCTTGTGGGGCGTCTTCAACGTCAGCTGCACCCCCGTCGGTGACACCGCGGTCCATGTCTGCCAGCGGTACATCCAGATCTCGACCGGCGGCACTCAGACCCTGGCGACCAATCTCGACCTCGGCATGGTGGGCGGCGACATCTACTACGGCTCGCTGGCCCTGAACGACGAGAACGACCTGTTCTCCGGATTCACCGCCTCCTCCTCCGCCATGTTCCCCACCGCGGTCGCCATCGCGGTCCCCGGAGGCAACTTCCCGGCGAGGACGTTCGGCGACTTCTACGCCGCAGGGACCGAGGCCTACGCATGCCGCTGCCTCGGCAGGCCGCGCTGGGGTGACTACTCGGGCACGGCCCGCGACCCGAGCAACCCCAAGGACGTCTGGACGGTCCAGCAGATCGGTGCCATGGCCAACACCGGGATCGGCGGGGGCGACTGGGGCACCGCGATGGACCGCGTCACGCTGTCCCCGCCCACCGTCACCAGCGTCACCCCCAACCACGCACCCGAACTCGCACAGTGCGTGAACACCGTGACCGTGCGCGGCACGGAATTCCCCACGCACGGCGCCACCGTCAACTTCGGCTCCGTGCCGGCGACGAACGTGAACGTCATCGGGCCCGAGGAACTGACCGCACAGGCGCCTCAGCAGGCGCGGGGCACCGTTGACGTCACCGTGACCAACGCCAACGGCACCAGCCCGGTCACTGCCGCCGGCCGGTTCACCTACGACCCGGACGCCTCCCCGCCGGCCACGTTCGCAACCATCTCGCCGACGCCGAACAGCGCCGGCTGGAACACCACCAGCCCCGCTCTCGTCAACATCGGCGCACTCGACGGGTCCTGCGGCTCCGGCGTACTGAAGATCACCTACAGCGCAACCGGTGCCCAGCCGGCCGGATCCACCGACGTCCCCGGCGCGGCTGCCGCCGTGGCCATCACCACGAACGGCGTCACCACGGTGACGTACACCGCCACCGACGCCGCCGGAAACACCTCTGCACCGCAGACGATCACGGTGCGGCTCGATACCGCGGGGCCGGTGATCACCATCGTGCGCCCGGTGGCCGGCACCTACCTGTACCGCCAGCCGGTCACCGCGTCCTACTCGTGCACGGACGCCACATCGGGGGTGGCGAGCTGCGTGGGCACGGTCCCCAACGGCAGCCCGATCAACACCTCGGCGCTCGGCTCGCGCACGTTCACGGTCAACGCCACGGACAATGCCACGAACCCGTCCACCAAGAGCGTTACCTACAACGTGGCGTACCGAATCTGCCTGCTCTACGACCCCAGCCGCCCCACCCGGCTGCTCGGCCAGGTCGTCATCAGCCTGCGGATCTGCGACGCGAACGGCAACAACCTCTCCAACCCGAACATCACGCTCACCGCCAGTCGCATCACCGGCCCCGTCACCAGACCGGTCACAGGCCGCTTCAACTACCTCCTCTCCTCCTACAGCCTGCCTGTGAGCACCCAGAACCTGCCCAACGGCAACTACAACCTCGAATTCACCATCAGCGGAGCCGACACCACCACCCACGTGGCACCCTTCACCCTGCGCTGAGCCCCAAGATCCCGTCGGACGTACTGGCCCGGCCCCTCGGGGCCGGGCCAGTACGCGTCAGTGACCTTGGGGCTGGCTTGGAGCACGGTCGTGGACGATGGCGGCCGCGACCAGCAGGGTCATCGAGCCGAGCGCCGGCTCAAGGGGCGGCGAGCGGTCGTCATTCTGCTGAGTCACAGGGATTCCTCTGACGATGGTCGACGGCGGCGGCCAGCGGGCCGCATCGGAGCCTCGGCGCGCGCTGTCCCTGGTGCCCTGAATGGCCGATGCCCGAGACGGGCTGACAGCGCTGTCTCGCGCATCCAGTGGGCTGGGTGTCGACGGTGCCGTCTAAAGCCTCTGAGCTGCAGCGATGGGCTGAGCGTTCCGAGGAGGGGAGCGGAGCATTTTCGGCAGCTTCCGCAGTAGGCCTCTGACCTGGGCTTTTAGGGTTTCCGTCAAGCCCCACGAAGGCAGGGTGTGGAGACCTGGTTGTGAGGCCGGGCCACCGCGGTCAGGGGGCGTCGGGCGGGACGGGGGTGGCCTGGTGGTAGTACATCTGCCACTCGGCGTCCGTTCCCTGCCTGCGCCAGAGCGAACTCCGCCGCGCCCGGACCCCGGCGATCGTGGTCTCGTACGTGAGGTGCACCAGTCCGGGCGCCAGCAGGACGCCGGTGATGTCCGAGGGCTCGTAGCGCGGTCCGTCCGCCGCCGCTCCGTCCATCTCGGGCAGAGCGGCGAGGATTTCCTCGTACGTCCACCGGCGGCCGGAGGCGCCGACTTCCACGAAGCGGGGGTCGAGGAGGGGGCGCGTCAACGACTGCGAGGTGCGCACGCCCGGGTCCATCAGGCGCAGCTCGCCCGCGATCGCTTCGCGCACTGCGTCGGTCTCTTGGCTCATTGCCGCATCTTCGCCCAGGCTGCGGTGACCGACACGGCGGGGTCGTCCGGTGTGGTGCCCCTCTTCGGGGGAGGGGCACCACGGGGCGGGGTGGGTCAGTAGCGGTCGTGCGAGGCGTTCTCGTTGTACAGGCCGGAGACCAGGTTCTCCGCCGGCCAGTAGTCGCCGCAGTTCGGGGCGAAGCTCTGGCTCGGGCCGCTGTAGCCGGAATTGAAGTAGACGCGGTAGTCGGCCACGCATTCGCCGTTCGACGCCGAGGCCGCGTTGTTCTTGACCGCTTGGCCGCTGCCCTCGTTCGTCATCGTGCAGGCGGACACGGTTCCGGAGATCTGGCCGGGCCGGAAGACGTACCGGACGAGGGTGGCCCCGTTCGGCGAGTAGCCGAAGTAGTCCGGGATGTCACCGTCCGAGACGAAGCAGGGGCTGGAGGAGTACCAGGTCTGCCCGCCGCGGCTGTTGAAGTGGATGGCGAAGCAGTAGCGGTTGCCGTTCGAGGTGCACGCGTCCCCCTCGTAGGTGGTGGCCGCCGACGCCGGCGTCACCGAGAGGGACAGCGCGCTCAGGGCACCGACTGCCGCGACGGTGGCGATTCTCTTGATGATGTTCATCGGTTCCCTGCCACTGTGTACGCCTGCGCGGCCTTCGCCGCGTTCTTGTCCTTCGCGGCCCGCTCCTCCGTGAGCTTCGGCGCGTTCTGCTCGATCGCCTTGCGCTGCTTCTCGGTCTCCTTGCCGTTCCAGACCTTGATCAGGTCGGTCTGCTGCTTGCACTCGACGTCGGCGACCGCGTGCGCGATCTCTTCCTTGCCGGCGGTCGGGGCGGAGACGGGGATGCCGAGGGAGCGGAGGTCTTCGAGGGGGTGGCTCTGCTGGTAGCCCTTCCCCTTCATGCAGGAGGACCACTGCGCGAACGCCTTGACGACGTCCGGGTCGCTCTTGGTCTCGTCGAAGACCTTGACCCCGACCGTCTCGGCTTCCGGGGTCTGGGGCACCGGGAACATCCGGCGGGTTTCGCCGCGGCAGCCGTCCTGCGGTACCTCCTTGCCCGCGTAGGTGCTGCCCTTGAGCTCGGGTCCCTTACCGGTGAACACCGCGGTCTCGGCACCGGGAGCGGGCTCCCAGCGCGCGGGTTCCTTGATGTCGGTCGGGAGGTGGTGTCCGTACTTCTTCGCCACCTCGAGATCGGAGACGCCGTAGCGCCGCCCCATGGTCGCGTCCGCCTGGGCCCGCGCCGCCTGGTCGGAAGCCTGGGGCGGGCCGAAGTTCTTGAATCCGTAGCGTGCCATGCAGGACCGCCACTGGTCCTGTACGGCGACCTTCCAGGCATATCCGTCCGCGGGCTTCGCGGTGAATTCGTCGAGCGGGAGGGTGAGTCCCAGAGCGAGGCCCTTGGTGGGAGCCGACGGAATCTGGTCGAGCGCCATCCGAGCGGGTGCGGCATTCACCGGCGCACCCGGGTCCTGAGGCGGGTTGCCCGCCTGTTGCGTTCCGCATGCGGCGAGGAGTGCCACGAGAGTGGCGGTACCCGCTATGGCTCTGATCGGTCTCAACGTGAAGGGCCTTTCGCGTGATCGGTCTGTTGCCGAACTTCGACGGAGGGGAGCTTCAAGCATTTCGGGCCGCGCTCACGTTACCCGCCGCGACGAGTTCCGATTGTGAAGACTTTCGCGCTTACGGGGTGAGCGATTCCGGATCGGATTTTCGTCGAATAAAGAGGGGCGAACAAGCCATTCCGGATATGGTTCGTCGGGGGGTGGTCTCAGTCGGTGTGGTGGGCCGTGGTGAATCTTCGCAGGTCAACGCCGGGGGAACGGGTGGCGCTACGGTCTGCCCGGTGCGGGGCTCGGGTGGTTTTCAGACATCGAGGGGAGGTTCCGGGCGAATATTCCAACGGGTTTGCGATCCCCCGGGGTTAAGGTGCCGGTGGCCGCTTGGAATCAAGAGGCGCAGTCACATATGGGGGAAGAAATGAAGCTGAAGCGCGTGGCGGCCACGGCCGCGGCCCTTTCCGCGTTCGCAGGCGTGGGTCTTGCCTTGGCGGCGCCGGCGAGTGCCAGTTCCACCTTGGGCAGTACCTGCTCCGATCTGCGTTTCAACGGGCAGTGTCTCCAGCTGTTCTACAACAGCGGTTTCGGTGGCTCCTACTCGTACTACGAGGGCACCACCAGCGTTCCCGTCATGGCCTCCAGTGACAAATTCCTGACCGGCGGGGCGGGTCAGGGACAGGAAATCAAGAACAATGCCGCCTCGGCCAAGAACCACACCTCCCAGGGCTTCTGGGTGAGCATTTACTACAACAGCTGGGGCGATGGCCCTTGTGACGCCATCGCGCCGAACAGGTCCGCCTCGAAGCTCGTGAACACCTACAACGAGAACGCGTCCGCCTACAGCGGCAAGGGCGACGGCTGCTACGTCTTCAACTGACCGGCCCTCGACGCATCCCCAGAGGCATAGGCGTACGCAGTGAACTCATGCTCAAGGAGAAGGGGGCGGCCCGGCCGGGTCGCCCTCGGGGTGTTGTGCCTCGGTCTGGTCCTCGCCGTCGCCGGCTGTGCGAGCGGTGAGAGGGGCGGAAGCGGAAGCGGCCCGGAGTCCCGGCCCGCCGGCGCCGACGCGCCCTCCGCGGCTCCCGCGGCAAGGGCCCCGGGGCCGAGTGCGCGGCTGCCGATCGCGCGCTACAGCCTCACCACCGAGGAGTCGACCCTGCTCTCGAAGGCCGAGCGACGGGCCATGACCGAGTGCATGAGCCGGTACGGCCTTCCCTACGACACGGTCTCCGACAGCCCGCCGGGCTCGTCCGACCGCAGGTACGGAATCCTGGACAAGACCGAGGCGCAGACCCAGGGCTACCACCCCGCGAAGGTGTCCGACCTCGGGCTGAAGAGGCCTTCCGACGAGGCCTGGAAGGTCCTCACGGGCGACGTCGGCACGTACAAGGGGCATGAGGTTCCGCCCGGTGGCTGTGTGGCGGAGGCGGGCAGGGCCCTGCGCGGCGACGCCGAGCCGCCCGCCGCGGCGAAGACGGCCCAGGAGATCTCGGTCGGCGCGTTCGAGGAATCGCGTTCCGCACCGGAGGTGAAGAACGTCGTCGCCGACTGGTCCGCGTGCATGAAGGGCAAGGGGTTCACCTACGCCTCCCCCCTGGACCCGGCGGACGACTTCACGGGCCGGCCGAGCGCCACCCCGCAGGAAGTGTCCACGGCCGTGGCCGACGTGGCCTGCAAGGAGGAGACGAAGCTGGTCGACACGTGGCTGGGCGTGGAGGCCGCGATCCAGCAGACCAAGCTGGCGGCCCACGGCGACGCGCTGGCGGTGCTGGAAGAGCGGCACAAGCAGCAGGTCGACGCCGCCCGCACGATCCTCGCCCGGGCCGGAGAGTAGCGCGCGCGGAACCCACCGGAAGGGCACGCCGACGGCAGTCGACGTGCCCTTCCTGACGCGCAGTTGGTGCCTCAGTGGTTGATGTCGACCACGATCCGGTTCGGAGCGGTGAGCTTCGAGATCCGGTACGAGGAGTGGTCGCCGAGGGCGAGCCCGATGTTGAACTCGCGGGCCTCGGGATCGGTGGCGCCGGTGAGGCCCTGCCCCTTGAGGCTCGGGAAGTTGTAGTTCTGGTACTTCGGCCCCGTGTACACCGACTTCAGGGTGGTGAAGTCGAACCCGGTCGCCGGGGACAGCTTGATCTTCAGGTACTGCTTGCCCGTGATCGGGACCACGTGCTGGCTCCCCTCGTCACCGCAGCAGGTCAGCGGGGTGGTCTGGGTGGTCGTGGTCCACTGTGGAACCGGCCCTTCGCCCAGGTCGATCACGAAGCGGTCGAAGCCCGGGTGGGTCGCGGCGCGGACGCCGAGCACGCAGGTCCCCTGGCAGTCGGGGGCGGCGGCCGTGGAGGCCGCGTCCGCGACGCCGGCCGGCGTCGCGGCGAGCGCGGACGCCTGGGCCTGGGGCACGGCCATGCACAGGGCGCTCGCCGCGACCGCGACGGTGGACGCCAGGAAGCGAATTGCCTTTTTGGAATGCACGAGAAAACTTCCCCTCATCATGCTCGTAATGCGCGCATTGGTCTCATGGCGACATGCTGTCCGGATGCGCGGACGCGAAGTGCTGCTTGTGTTTTCCTGACGCGCCCGTACCTCCCCCGTATTCGGCGTGGACGACGGGAATGTCGTCGAGCGGGGGGATGGTGTGCACCGGTTGTGCGGCGAGACGGACCGCTGTGCCGACCGGGCGGAACGGCGCGCGCGAGGTGGTCGGTCGCGGGCTCGCGAGCCGTGTTTCCGTGGCGCGCGGTCGGCCCGGATCCGACGTGCGGAACGGGCTCCGCACCGCTCGGCGGAGGTTCCCCCCGTCCCGCCGAGCGGGTGCGTCAACCCGCCAACCGCTTGCGGTGGTCGTGCCGGCCGGCGGCGTAGCCGATCTCGCACAGGGCCACCAACGGCGGTTGTCTGCCGGGACCATACCCATAAGTAGCCCCAGGTTGGCGGGGTTTTCCCGGGGTGTCGGCCGTTGATCGGCGGCTGCGGCCGCTCTGCCGGGCGGGTGCTCGGCCGCCGTCCCCGCGGGGTGCCCGAGCGCTGCGGGGCCCTTGGGGCGCGGGCTCGGGCCGGTCCTGCGGGCGGTCGCCGGGGCGTCCGGATCCCGCTGCGAGATGTCCGGTTCCGGGCTGTTCCGCCAGTCGCCCGGGGTGCGTTTCACGCCGTTTGATTTTGGCCTGAATTACGCGATGTGCTGGCTGGAAATGGCTTGTCGAGCAGGCCTGAAAAGTGGAGCTGATCCATCCGGAAATGGGTGTGAGATATGGCTCATCCCCTCACCTCAAGTGTTCCTCAGATACGAGTTGGGCGGCTTGACTCGATGTGCATACGCAATGAAGATCGATGGGTGCGGAGGGGGGCTGCGCGATGCGGATCAGTCGTGCGCGTCCCCTTTGTGGCAAAGAGATCTACCAGGGGGAAATGCCGTGAAGTTCCAAGTGCTCGGACCGGTTGAGATAGAGACAGAGGACGGGGCCCAGGTATCGCCGAGAGCGCTCAAGCTCCGCTCCCTGCTGGCCTACCTCTGCGCCCATCACGGTGAAGCCGTGTCCTCCGGACGGCTCATCGAGGCCCTCTGGTCCGGAACCCCTCCCCAGACCGCCTCCACCGCACTGCACGTCTACGTGTCCAAACTGCGCAAGCACCTCCAGGCGCTCGACCTCGACGCCGCCGCGCTCATCACCACCCAGCCGCCCGGCTACCGGCTGCGGCTCGTCGGGTGCGACCTGGACGTCTACGAATTCGACAGACTGCTGGCGACGGCCCGGGAGTTCCGTCGGGCCGGTGACCGGGAGCGGGCCTCGGCGACCCTGGACCAGGCCATCTCGCTCTGGCGCGGACAGGCCCTCGAAGACCTGCGCGCCATACCCGCCTTCGAGTCCCTCGGCCGGCGGCTGGACGAGCGCCGCTCCTTCGCCCACGAGCAGCGGTTCGAGCTCGAGCTCGAACTCGGGAACCACAAGGCTCTCGTCGGTGAGATCTACGCCCTGCTCGACGACCGCTCGACGTGGGAGAACCTCTATGCCTACCTGATGGTGGCCCTCTACCGCAGCGGACGGACCGCCGAGGCGCTGGCCACGTACGGCAAGGTGCGGCGCAACCTGGTCGAGGACCACGGCATCGAGCCCGCGCCGCGCCTCCAGCGCCTGCAGCACGCGATCCTGACGCACGCCCCCGCCCTCGAAGACTGTGGCGCGGATCAGTTGGTCGGCGTCAGCGCCGCGTGAAGCGGCCTTGGCCCGCTGCATAGGCTGACTGAACGCGGGGCGGCCCGGGGCGACCCCGGGCCGTCCGGAGCGACCTGGAGCGACCCGGAGCGATCGAGGTCGAGGACACGAGCAACGAGGAGAGCCACTGATGGTCGGGCCGCGAGTCGCCGGGCAGTCCCCAGCCGTTCCCTGGTGGCCGCCGCTGCGGACGCAAGGGGACGTCGCGCCCCGCGTACGCCTCCTGGTCTTCCCGCACTCCGGGTCCGGCCCCAGCACGCTCTACCCCGTCGTCGAGGCGCTGCCCGCGCACGTGGAAGTGCTCGGGCTGTCGCTCCCCGGGCGGGAGCGCCGCTTCGGCGAGCCTCCGGGGTGCCGGCTCGACCAGGTCCTGGACTCCGTATCCGACGAGGTGCTCGGCCGCGACCCGCTGCCCACGGTGGTCTTCGGGCACAGCCTCGGCGCGCTCCTCGCCACCCGCGCGGCCCTCCTGCTCGGCGGGCAGTGCCGGGCGGCGGTCGTCAGCGGCCAGGTGCCCGGTGGGAACCGGCGCCGGGCCCATGCGACGGCCACTCAGGAGGACGCCGAACGGCTGCTGCGCGAGGGCGGGGGCACGCCGCAGTGGGTGCTCCAGGATCCGGAGATGCTGGCGCACGTCACGCGGGTGCTGCGGGCCGACATCGAGCTCAGCCGGGAGGCCGCGGCGGGGTTCGGGGACGTACGCCTCGACGTGCCGCTCCACGTCCTGGGCGGCACGGCGGACCCGCTGGTCCCGCACGAGCCGCTCGACGGCTGGGCCGCGCACACGAGCGGCCCGTGCCGGGTGCGCCGTTTCGCCGGAGACCATTTCTTCCTGCTGGCCCAGGAGAACAAGGGCGAGGTCGGGGACATCCTGCGCCGGGCCCTCACCGCGGAGTTCTGAGCCCCCGGCCCCGCCGCGTCATGCGGGACACACCGGTGTGGCCGGGCCGCTCCTGGCCGAGGGCCACGGGCCGCTGACCCCGCGGCGGATCTAGAACATGTCCTTGTCGATGCCGACGGCGACCATCCCCGCCACCAGCAGCACACCGATGGCGATGAGCCCGGCGCGGCGCCAGGCCGGCACCGCGCACACGGCGACGAGCGCCGGTCCCAGCGCCAGGGCGATCAGGTTCGGCGCATTGGTTTCGGGGGCGTCGCGCGGCGCGAAGGGTCCGATGATGGCGAGTGCGTACAACTGGAGGGCGAGGGAGGCCGCCGCTGCCGTCTTCCGCGGCCGCACCCCCATCAGGGGCAGCGCCACCGCGAGGATGACCGCGGCCAGCGCCACCCACGCGAGGATGCCGGTCAGCGGGTAGTAGGTGAGACAGACAGACGTGCTGTCCGCGCAGCTGCGCTTGTCCTCGGCGTCGGCCCACTGCCACAGGCCCAGTGCCAGCCACCCGGTGACGGCGCCGGTGAGGGCGGCGCCGGCAACGCCGTAAGCCTTGTTCATGGAGCGAAGCCTTTCAGAGGAACGGGCAGGGGCCCTGAGTACGGATACTCAGGGCCCCCACGCGCAAAGGGTGTTACTTCATTTCCTTGAACGTGTCCTGCAGGGAGTCGGCGTACAGCCGGGCACCCGAGATCTTCGGGTGGAAGGACTGCGCGGAGGTCGGCACGCCGTCCTCGTCACCCGGGGTCTTGTCCACGACGATGCCGTGGACGGACTCGGGGCTGCCGCAGATCGCCTTGTTCAGGAAGTTGTCCGTGGGATCGGAGAACCACGCGTTCACGCCGAAGTTGGCCCGCGCGTCCGCGACCGCACCCTTCATCTCGGTGACCAGCAGTCGGCCGATCTCGTTGATCCAGGGCTGCTCGTCCCCGTTGATGCCGGGGATGCAGATGGTGCCCTCGAGGAGGGGCGGGTAGCCCATCAGCACGATCTTGGCGTGGGGAGCCCGGGCCTGGATCTGCTGGAGCGTCACCTGGATCGAGGGACGCACCGACGTCTTGATCAACCTGGGCTCGGTGACCTTGAGCGGCTCCGACATGTCGCTCAGGTTCGCGTGCTGGCAGTTGAGGAGTACGGCTGCGTAGATGCACTCCTTGATGACGTCGGTGAACCGCGCGTCGTTGCCCCCGATGGACAGCGTCACCAGGGTGGTGTTGTCGTCGAGGTACCCCTTGTCGAGCTGGGGGAGCTCGCCGTACGAGGGCTGTCCCTTCTTGCCCTCGGTGTTGGTCGGGCCCAGGATGTCGGCGGAGAGGATGTTCTCCGTCTGTGCTCCGGAGCAGGCGATCAGGTGGTAGTCCATGTTGCCGTCGCGGTCGTCGGACATGGCGCCGATCGACTTGGAGTAACCCGGCAGGGTGGCCTGGCGCGACCACGCGTACTTGGACCGGTGGCAGGCGTTGCGGAGCTTCTTGTCCTTGCCGAGGACGTCGGTCTCCTTGTAGTAGTCACCGCCGCCGGACGCGGAGGCACCCTCGCCGGAGGAGTACGAGTCGCCCATGGCGACCACGAAGTTGGCCGGCTTGGCACCGAGCGGCTGGAAGCCCACGGCGTCCCAGGCGATGTCCTCGGAGCCGTCCCCGTCCTTGCTGTGATTGTCCAGGACCACCTGAGGGGTACTGGTGAAGTTGAAGACGCCGAGGTCGGCCCACTTGTTCTCCATCACCCGCTGCGGTTGCACGCGCACGGGGCTCTTGGAGTCGGTGCCCTTGACCTGGTAGGAGGCCTGCCGGGTGTGCGCCCCGTGGTCCGGGATGTGGACCCAGACGCGCATCCAGCCCCGGTCCGGCTTGTTCAGCGTCCAGGTACCGGAGGTGAACAGCCTTGCGCCCTCGGCCGTGTTCTTGTCACGGGTGTGGCTGAACCAGAAGTGGTTGCGGAAGCCCGCACCGATCTGGTGTGTGTCGATCTTGCCCGGGTAGGCCCCGCCCGACCCGCTGAAGGTGAACTGGAACGTTCCTGCCGAGACGTTGTTGGCACAGTTGCGTGCTCCACCCGCTGGGTAGAACCCGTTGGGCAGGTCGTCGATGACGTGGGTGCCCTCGGGGAGCCCGATGGTGCAGCGCGGCGGGTACGAGGCCTCGTCCGGCTGTTCCGGGTAGGTGTCGTTGAACCGGTGGACGGGCGTACCGCACTGCGCGTCCTTGCAGTTCTTCCAGGTGGCCGGCTTGGTGTACCAGCACTTCAGGTACAGCGGGTCCGAGGTGTTCGGGTCGCCGGGAAGCAGGCAGGCGCCCTGACCGGTCTTGTTCGAGTCGGTGTCGCTGATCTTGGAGCGGTCGCAGTCGTTGGACGCGTCGCAGAACAGCCCGATGGGCGGCATCGCGCGGGTGCGGTCACCCGGGTTGAGCCACCAGGCCTCACGGAAGCCGGCGCCGAACTTGCCCGGCTTCTCCATGGCCTCGATCGGGCGGGCGGCCCAGCCGATCACCTTCTCCTGGTACGGCCAGTGCTGCGGGGAGGCGGCGTGGTAGTACGCGTTGCCGCCGCTGGCGTCCTCCAGGAACGGCGTGCGGTTGGCCTTCCACAGGGGGTTCGCCGGGTTGTTGGTCCAGCCCACGCCCCACTTGCCGCTGTTGGCGCCCGCGGTCGACTTCGGGTGGTAGCCCGCGTTGTACGACCACAGGGCGTACGTCCAGTTCTCGATCCACTTGGGGTGGCCGTCGTTGATGACGAGCCCGTCCCGGCGAGTGGTGTTCCACTTCTCGATGAGGATGTTGACGCCGGACGCGATGTTGGCCGCGTAGTCGAGCGCGACGGCCTCCTGCTGGACGACCGTCTTGGGCTTCTCGTCCTTCTTCTCGTGGCCGTGCATGCGCATGCCGTCGGTCACCTGCGTGATGCCGTAACCGCAGTCCGCGTCCGCCCAGTCGATGGCCCACGGGTCCTGCTGCTGACCGTTGGAGGCGTACTTGACCCCGTAGAAGTTGCCGATCAGGGAGTTGGCGGTGACACCGGGCACGGCGTAGCGCGTGGCCTGCCACATGTTCGACTCCTGCGCGGTGATGCCGAGCAGCACCTGCGAGGGCACGTGCCACTCGTCACCGCGGTCCGGAGTGCCGTTGGGGTCGCCGTCCAGCGTGGTGAGCGGGAAGAGGGACTGCGGCGCGTAGGCCGCCATGCCCGTGTTCTTCCAGTTCGCCGGACGCGTGGCGCCCTTGTTGAGCTGGCCGATGACGGTCTGGTTGACCGCCCACTCGACCTGCCGCGGCGTGGGCTGGAAGGCCTGCTTGCGGGGGTCGTTGCGGGGGACGGAGCAGAACCGGTCGGCGTCGACGGTGTCGTTGGCCGGAGCCGCCGCCGCTGCCGAGGAGACGGCGGAAGGCGCGTTCTTGGCGTTCGGCTTGGCGGCCGGCTTGGCGCCGCCGGCGTTCTCCAGGGCGGGGGAGGTGCTCTGGCCGTCCTGGAGGGACTTCTCGCCACCGATCGGGTCGGAGGTCGGCAGCGCGTCGAGCTCGAGGGTCTTGCCCGTGTCCATGGCCTTGATCGTGGTGCGCGCGGCGCGGGCGCTCAGTGCGTCCTCGGGACGCAGCCGGGAGTCCTTGCCGTCGGCCCAGCGGGTCATGACCGTGGCCTGGCCCTCGCTGGAGACCGTGGCCTCCTTGGCGATGCCGCCCGGGTTCTTCACCGCACCCGGCAGCGTGCCGGTGTTCGTCGCCGTACCGGTGACGAACACGGTGCCGGACGGGGTGCGGGCCAGGTCGAAGGCCTCCAGCTTGCCGGTGGCCACCTGGGTGCCGGCGGCCTTGCCGTCGGCCTTCTTGACGTCCGCGGCGGTGATCCGGTTGACCTCACCCGTGGGCTCCGGAGCGACGGGGCCGCCCTTCGCCGAGGGGGCGAGCAGGCCGCCGGGCTTCCCGGCGGGCTTGGCGCCGGGCTGGACGCGGTCGATGAAGGTGACGCCGCCTTCGGCGTCGGCCATCAGCTGGAACGGAATCGCCGAAGTCCGCTTGATCGGCAGGACCTTGGCTTCCTTGGTGTCCTTGCCGTCCTTGGCCACCTTGACCAGGGTGGGACCCTGGGCGGCGACGATCTCGCCGTTGACCGGGATCGCCGAGGTCACCTGGCCGGGCACCGTCAGGATGTCGGCCTTGGCCGAGGGCGCGTCGATGCTGACGAGCCGCGTCTCGTTCTTCGCGGCCGTCTCGTCGGCGAACTGCGAGAAGACGGCCGTGTCGCCCGTGCCGCAGCCCGGGGAGAAGTAGCCGAGGCTGGCCTGCACCGGCAGCTTGGTGATCTGCCCGGTCCGCAGGTTGACGATGGCGGTGAACGCGCCGCGCGCCATCAGCTCCGGCTTGTTGGTGAACGTACGCGGCGCGTACGCGACGGCGGCGTGCGTACCGGACTGGGTCAGGCAGGCGTTGCCGATCCAGGTGTCGGTGTCGAAGCCGGGCTCGGACAGTGTGGCGGCGGTGCGCCACTTGTAGCCGTCCTTCTCGTCGGCGAGCAGGACGTGGAAGCCCGTGCCGTCGCCGGACGTGGTCCACGCGCGGTCCTTCGACCCGCGGTAGTCCTTGCCGAGGGCCGCGGAGCGGTCCTGCTCCGGAA
The DNA here is from genome assembly GCF_040651555.1 of Streptomyces sp. NPDC048424. NCBI lineage: Bacteria > Bacillati > Actinomycetota > Actinomycetes > Kitasatosporales > Streptomycetaceae > Streptomyces > Streptomyces sp. NPDC048424. Next base: position 95,109 of record NZ_JBEZKE010000013.1, read on the forward strand.
CGGCCTCGGGCTTGGGGGCGTCACCGCCGGGGGCCTTGGGGCTCGGGTCGGCCGCCGCGTTCGTGGGCGGGGTCGGCGCCGGGGCGGCGAGGGCCTGCGACGTGGCGATGCCGGCGGCCATGGACAGGGTGAGGGCGGCGGTCACGGGTATCCGTGCCCGCCTCAATCTGTTGCGGTTCACTCTTCGCTCTCTGGATTTGTAATGTACATGTCACGACATGGCGCGTCGGGGGCTCCGCCCTCGGGCTCGGCGTGCTGCCGGACCGGAGGTGTGCCGCCGGACGGTGAGTCGGTGAGTCGGTGAGCGGGGCGGCTAGTTGCAGGCGCCGACGCCGCGCGTGTGGTCGACGACGACCTGGCCGGCCTTCTTCATGTACGAGTAGACCGTGCCGCACCAGCCCTTGTTCTGGTACACGGGACCGGCGTAGGTGGTGAAGGTGCCGAAGTCCTCGGTGTCCGGGGTGCTGGTGTAGTTGTCCTTGAGGCGGACGCCCATGTACTGGGCCGAGCCGGTCTCGTTGTGCAGGACGGCACAGGTCGGCCGGTCGTTGAGCCGCGGGCCGGTCTCCTGGCCGTTGGTGTAGACGTAGATCGTCGCGTAGCGGCGGGCGTCGGGCAGCCGCTCGGCCAGGACGATCTGGTCGTAGCCGGCGCCGCACACGGTCGAGGCCGCGGCGGCGGCCTGCTTGTTCGCCTGCACGAGGGTCTTGGTGGACGCCGAGGCGTCGGCGGCGACGGTGAAGTGCTGCCCCGGGGTGTCGGCGATGGCCGCCTGGGGGGCGACGAGGCCGAGCGCCGCGAACGTGGTCGCGGTGGCGAGCGTGATGCGCAGCGAGGTCTTCATGGACATGGGGTGGTCACTCCTCTGAATTGCCATGATGTGGCGCGAGCGAGGAGGAGCGGTCCGCCGTTTGCTGAGTGTCGCCCCCCGACGATCGCTTGGGGAAGCTACCAAGGACGATTCCGGGAGGAATTCCACATAAAGCCGATACCGCCGGGCATCGGAGGGAATTTAACCGCAGTGCACGAACCGGCTTTAGCCAGAGGAAAGGCGCGGTGACCTGCAATCAGGCCACGGGCGCGGGAATGGCCGGAGCCACGCTGGTGCGTGACTCCGGCAAGGGCCCCGTGGGGGAGCTACGGCCGGGTGATGCGGACCTGGTAACTGCCGTTGCGCAGCTGCCCCACCACCGAGACGCTGATGCCCGCCTTCTCGTCGGTGAAGGTCTCGCCCGGCCGGAACGGGGCGTCCGACAGCTCGGCGTGCACATTGGGCCGGCGCGTGCACCCGCCGCTCGCGTTCGCGCTGTCCGACACCGTGATCGGGCCGTGCCCGGTGTCCACGTCGGAGTCCACCTTGTAGACGAGGACCCCGGGCTTGCAGACGGCTTCGTCGTTCCCGGCCCGGGTCCGCACCTCCACCGCGTACCCGGCGCTCTCCGAGAGCGGGATGAAGGCCAGTTTCGTGCCGCCCCGCACTCCCAGCGGGGACAGGGTGTGGTCGCTGGTGCCCGACTTGGACGCGCAGCTGATCTGCGTGCTGTCCAGCCAGCCCAACTTCCACTTGTGCCAGCCCATGAGGTCGTTGTTGGCGCCCCAGTCCTCGCTCATGATGTCCCAGTGCCCGACCGTGCTCCCGCCGTCGGCGGTGTAGAGGTCGGGCAGCCCGAAGACGTGCCCGTTCTCGTGCGGGAGCACCCGGTAGCCGGTCTCCCGGTAGGTTCCGGAGCCGTCGTCCTGCCGGCTGTAGACGAAGGACGTGTTGGCCAGCGGCACCCCGTCGGCGACGGGGGCCTCGCCGTTGCCCGAGAAGGTCACCGACAGGACGGTGTCCAGGGCGGACGGCCCGGCGTTCGGCGTGATCAGGATGTTGATCAGGTCGTACCGGCTGAAGTCCACCTCGGGGTCGGCGGCCTTCGCGATGTGCTCGACGAGCTGCCGGTAGCCCGGCTCGTACGGGGACCCGCGCTCGATCCCGTACGCCGCGAAGGGCATCGGCATCCGCAGCCACGTGCTTATCGGGGCCTCGGGCCGGTAGGTGAGCCGGCCGTACGAGCTGGTGCGGAACCAGTCGGCGGTCTGGGGGAAGAACTCCGCCAGCCGGTCCGCGGCCGTGCCCTCGCCCTTGGCGTCGGGGAAGTCGACCATCAGGTTCAGGGCGCGGACCTCGCCGGTGGAGCGCGAGTACCCGGGCGGCGTCGGCAGGCCCTCGGACATCTGCACGCCCATCGTGCCGGCGATCCGGCAGGGCGCGAGAGCCGATTCGACGGTCGTGGCCACAGGGCCGGCCGCCGAGTGCCCGCGACTGGATATCCCGGTGCTGGCGGTCGCGCAGACGCCGAGGGCCAGCGCGGTCAGGCCGATGAACGCGCTGGTGCGGCGGGGCTTGCGTATCCGGTGGCGGGTCTGCGGCATGGAGATCGCCTTCGGGTCCGCGGCAGCCGGCCCTGTCCCGGTCTGCGCTCTGTGCGATCACCCTCCGACGGGCGCGGCGCGCCCGCGCGCCGGGAGAGGCCGAACGTGCACGGTGCTGTGACTCAGGTCACACGGGCGAGTGAAATAACCGGGGACGGGATCCCCGTTTGTACGTGAGTCCCGCAAAGCGGGGACCGGCTCCCCGTTTGGATGGGCCGAAGGAGTTGTCCGTACGACGAACCGTCCGTACCGCGTGTCACCGTGCCAGGGAGGCCCCGGAATGAAGCGCCCCACCGCCACCGCCCCGGCGGCCCCGTCCGCCCTCGTGGCGGCCGTGGACCTCGCCCCGGCCGGGACCGCCTCGAAGCCGGCGCGCGTACGGGAGGGGGCCGGCGCCCGGGCGTCGGGCGCGGCCCGCGCGGACGGCGTCCCGCGCCCGCGCGCCGACGCCGTGCGCAACCGCGAGCGGATCCTGACGGCGGCCCGCGAGGTCTTCGTCGAGTTCGGCTCCGCGGCCCCCTTCGACGAGGTGGCCCGGCGGGCCGGCATCGGCAACGCCACCCTCTACCGGCACTTCCCCGACCGCCCCACCCTCGTCCGGCAGGTCGTGCTCTTCGTGATGGACCGGGTCACGGCCTCGGCCGAGACCTCCCTCGCCGAGGAGTCCCTCTCCGGAGAACCCGACGCCTTCGCCGCGCTGTGCCGCTTCACGCACGCCGCGGCCGACGAGCGGATCGGTGCCCTGTGCCCGATGCTCGCCGAGGACTTCGACCGCGAACACCCCGAACTCCTCGCGGCGCAGACCGCCTTGCAGACGGCCGTCGAGACGCTGCTGGCCACCGGCCAGGACGCCGGAGTGATCCGTACGGACATCGGCGTCGGCGACCTGATGGTCGCCCTGTCCCAGCTCAGCCGCCCGCTGCCGGGCACCGCCTGCCTCGACACCGACCGCTTCGCCCACCGTCACCTCCAGCTCTTCCTCGACGGGCTCCGGGCGCCGGCCCGCTCCGAACTGCCGGGTTCGGCGGCCACTTTCGACGACCTCCGGCAAAAAACCATGTGACGCGCACAAAGCTCGCCAACTAGTCTTTTTCAGTCATTCCGCACAGTGAAGTGGGTACCTCCATGTCAAAAACAGCCGCGACTCCGCCGCTGGCTGCCGATCCCAGCCGCTGGAAGGCACTCGTCTTCATAGCCCTGGCCCAGCTGATGGTCGTCCTCGACGCGACCATCGTGAACATCGCCCTGCCCTCCGCCCAGACCGACCTCGGGATCTCGGACGGCAACCGCCAGTGGGTCATCACCGCGTACGCGCTGGCCTTCGGCGGACTGCTCCTCTTCGGCGGCCGCATCGCCGACAAGTGGGGCCGCAAGAACGCCTTCATCGTGGGCCTCATCGGCTTCGCCCTGGCCTCCGCGCTCGGCGGCGCCGCGAACGGCGAGGCCATGATGCTCGGCGCCCGCGCCCTCCAGGGTGCCTTCGGCGCACTGCTCGCACCGGCGGCCCTCTCCCTGCTCGCGGTGATGTTCACCGACGCCAAGGAGCGCGCCAAGGCCTTCGGCATCTACGGTGCGATCGCGGGCGGCGGCGGCGCCGTCGGCCTGATCCTCGGCGGCTTCCTCACCGAGTACCTCAACTGGCGCTGGACCTTCTTCGTCAACATCCCCTTCGCGATCGTCGCGGCCGTGGGTGCCTGGATGGTCATCCGTGAGCCCGCCGGCGGCCGCAACCGCGCGCCGCTCGACATCCCCGGCGTGATCCTGTCGACCACCGGCCTCGTCGCGCTGGTCTACGGCTTCACCCGCGCCGAGTCGGCCGGCTGGTCGGACGCCCTCACCGTGACGATGTTCGTCGCCTCGGTGCTGCTGCTGGCGGCCTTCGTCCTCGTCGAGTCCAAGGTGAAGTCCCCGCTGCTGCCGCTGCGCGTGCTGCTGGAGCGCAACCGCGGCGGTGTCTACCTCTCGCTCGGCCTGGCCGTCATCGCCATGTTCGGCCTGTTCCTCTTCCTGACCTACTACCTCCAGGTCGTGAAGGGCTTCTCGCCGGTCAAGACCGGCTTCGCCTTCCTGCCGATGATCGCGGGCATGATCACGGGCTCCACCCAGATCGGCGCCCGTCTGATGACCCGGGTCGCGCCGCGCCTGCTGATGGGGCCGGGCTTCCTGCTCGCCGCCGTCGGCATGCTGCTGCTGACCCAGCTTGAGGTCGGGTCCTCGTACCCGGCGCTGATCCTGCCGGCGCAGCTGCTGCTCGGCCTCGGCATGGGCACGGCGTTCATGCCGGCCATGTCCCTGGCCACGCACGGGGTGAACCCGGCCGACGCCGGAGTCGCCTCCGCCATGGTCAACACCTCGCAGCAGGTCGGCGGCGCCATCGGCACCGCGCTGCTGAACACGATCGCCGCCTCGGCGACGACCGCGTACCTGACCGACCACGCGGCCGAGGCCGCGGCGGGCGGCCCGGCCGGACAGCTGATCCAGGCGCAGGCCATGGTCGAGGGCTACGCCTCCGCCATCTGGTGGGCGGTCGGCATCCTGGTCGCCAGCTCGGCCATCGCCCTGGCGCTGATCAACACCGGCCGTCCGAACGTCGGCGGTCCGGTGGCCTCCGGCGCCGGCGAGGGCGCGGACGCCGAGCTCAAGGTTCCGGTGATCGCCCACTGACGGCGGTACCCGCACGGGAATGACTGATCACCCCGTTTGGTTCAAATTTGAACCAAGCGGGGTTAGTCTTTTCGGGCAGCCCTGCACCGACGACGGAGGAGCGCCCCCATGACCCCGGCCACCGCACCCCAGCCCCCCTCGGCGCGCGGGACCCGCATGCCGGCGCTGTACCTCAGCCACGGGGCGCCGCCGCTCGCCGACGACCCGGTCTGGCCGGGGGAGCTGGCCGCCTGGTCCGCGGACCTGCCCCGCCCCACGGCGATCCTGATGGTCTCCGCCCACTGGGAGGAGGCCCCGCTCGCCCTCGGCGCCACCGAACAGGCCCCGCTCGTCTACGACTTCTGGGGCTTCCCCGAGCACTACTACCAGGTGCGCTACGACGCCCCGGGCGCCCCGCGGCTCGCCGCGTCGGTCCGGGCGCTCCTCAAGGCCCCCGGCACCCCGGTCCAGGACGTACCGGACCGCGGCCTCGACCACGGCGCGTACGTCCCGCTGGTGGAGATGTTCCCGGAGGCCGACATACCGGTGCTCCAGATCTCCCTGCCCACCCTGGACCCGCGCCGCCTGATGGACATCGGCCGCAAGCTCGCGCCCCTGCGCGACGAGGGCGTCCTCATCGTCGGCAGCGGCTTCTTCACCCACAACCTGGCCGCCCTGCGGCACCCGGGCGTCCCCGCCTGGTCCGCGGAGTTCGACGCGTGGGGCCACGAGGCGCTGGCCTGCGGCGACATCGACTCCCTGCTCGACTTCGAGACCAAGTCCCCCTCGGGCCGTCTCGCCCACCCCCGCACGGAACACTTCGCCCCGCTCTTCGTCACCCTCGGCGCGGCCGAGGCCACCGGCGACCTCACCGCCCGCCGCGACCCGGTGGACGGCTTCTGGATGGGCCTCTCGAAGCGCTCCCTCCAGTTCGGCTAGCTCCTGCGGGGTCCCCCGGTGATCGATTTCGTGATCGCGAACCCCTTGGCCGGCCCTTCCGGGATGGTCACCGCGGTGCCGTAGGGCAGCCGCACCTCGGACTCGTACCGCGCCTGGTCGGGTACGGGGCCGGACAGCATCCTGACGCTGCCCTGGCCGTCGTAGTCGTCGATGATCAGGTATACGGGGATCCCGGCCCTGGCGTACGCACGCCGTTTGCGGTCGCGGTCCCGCTCGAGGCTCTCCCTGCCGGGTGACACCACCTCGGCGATCAGCTCCACACCGGAGGCGTCGATCCCGAGGCCCTCCTCGATGACGTGCTCTTCGGCGTCCTCCAAGGCGATGAACACGTCCGGGATCCACACCTTGCGTTTGTGGACGACGTTGAGGTCCTGGTACGCGGCGAATTCGCCGCCGTCCAGGAATCTGTCGAGGGCGCGCCGCAGCCGGTTCGCGATCTGGCCGTGTGCGTATCGACCCGTCGGTGACACCTCGATGAACCCCTCGACGATCTCGGCGTGATAGCCCTCGGGGAGTTTCATGGCTTTCCATGCGTGCCACAGGACGTCGTCCAGGTCCGACGGGGGAGTCGCGACCTTCGGCATTACGGCCTCCAGCGTCTCGTGGGCGAGAGCGGTCATGTGCGGCACACCTCCTCTCAGTGTGGGCGTCGCCCGCCGGACGGCACAAGCGACTCTTCGACGCTAGGGGCCAGCCAGGCTATGCCGAGGGAATATGCCCGTGTTCTCACTCGGAGGGGTGGCGGGCCGGATTCGGGCGGAACGGGCCACTTGTGGCGTATACGGCCATTCCTTCGGCCGTGCAGGCAACCAGAAGCCGGTGGGGACCGTCTTCAGGGTGGGAGTGCAGTCAGGGGCGGCGTTGTTCCGGAGTGACGGCCGTCTCACGGACGGTGGGATCGCGGAGTTCCGCGAGCGCCGCCGGATCGGCCTCGGTTCCGGGCCTGACCTGCACCTCTTCGAGTTCCCGCGGTATCCGGCCCCCTCTCGTGGCGGGGCAGGATACTGCAAGATCTCGAAAAAGAGGGAGCGACGTGGGAATTCTGTCCCGATTCCAGTCGTTGTTTCCTTCGGAAGCGGGCACTCGGGAGAGTGTCCGAGGACGTACCACCCCACCAGGTGGCCGTCCGGCAGCCGCACCGCGACCGAACTTCATCGCAAGGGAGCACGCATGGCAACCCGCGCCGTCGCCCGTCGTCAGTCCACGAGCAGCGCCCGCGCTGTGGGCGGGGAGATCGCAGACCGCGACCTGGTCGGCATGTACCTGGACGAGATCGCGCGCACCCCGCTGCTCGACGCCGCCAAGGAAGTGGAGCTGTCCCAGATCATCGAGGCGGGCGTGTACGCCCGGCAGATCCTCGACGGCGAGATAGACCGTGAGGGCGAGTCCCCGGCCCGCGAGGAGCTGGAGGCGCTCGCCGCCGAAGGCGAGCGCGCCAAGGAAGTCTTCATCCGCTCCAACCTCCGCCTCGTCGTGGCCGTCGCCCGGCGCTACCCGCGCAGCGGCCTGCCCCTCCTCGACCTGATCCAGGAGGGCAACGCCGGCCTGGTCCGCGCGGTCGAGAAGTTCGACTACGCCAAGGGCTTCAAGTTCTCCACGTACGCCACGTGGTGGATCCGCCAGGCCATCACCCGCTCCATCGCGGACCAGTCCCGCACCATCCGCCTCCCCGTCCACCTGGTCGAGGAGCTGGGCCGGATCCGGCGGGTCCAGCGCGAGTTCAACCGCGAGAACGGCCGGGACCCGGAGCACGCCGAGATCGCCGCCGAGCTCGACACGACGGAGAAGCGCGTCGGTGACGTACTGGACTGGGCGCGCGACCCGGTCAGCCTCAACATGTCGGTCGACGACGACGGCGACACGCAGTTCGGCGACCTCCTGGAGGACACGTCCGCGATCTCGCCCGAGCAGTCCGTGCTCTCGCTGCTGCGCAGCGAGGAGCTGGAGGACCTGCTCGGTAAGCTCGACCAGCGCACCGCGTCGATCATCAAGATGCGGTACGGCATCGACGACGGCCGCGAGCGGACCCTGACGGAGGTCGGCAAGCAGCACGGCCTGACCCGCGAGCGGATCCGCCAGATCGAGAAGCACGCCCTGCTGGAACTGAAGCGGATGGCGCGCGACACCGGCTTCGACGCCGTGGCCTAGAGCGGCCCGCAGCGAAGCCCCCTGTACGAGCCCCGGTGCCTATCCCCCCCCAGGCGCCGGGGCTCCCCCCTTTCCGGGCTCTGCCCGAACCCGCGCAAAATCCAGCCCCTCCGGCGTTTGAGGAGCGGGGGTCTGGGGGCGGAGCCCCCAGGGGGTCCGGGGCGGAGCCCCGGTTACGGCGCGGACGTCGCCGACGTGAGCCGCGCGGCCAGCGCACCGGCCGCGGCCCGTAGCGCCGCAGGCTCACGCACGGTGAACGGCACCCCCGTCAGCGCCAGCCGCGCGGCAACCCACTCCGGCGCGTCCCCGCTCTCGAACCGGACCAGGGTCTCCCCGCCACCCCCCGGGAGGGCCCCGCTCCGCAGCCACTCCGGCAGCTCCGCCGCCCCCGCGGCGAACGCGACCTCCACCACGTACCGCTCCGCGCCCCGCGCGCCGAGCCCCCGCCGCACGAACTCCTCCGCGTCCACCGGCAGGGCCCGCGCCGCGAACCGGGCCCCCGTCGCGAAGGCCTCGGACACCCGGTCCACCCGGAAGGTCCGCCAGTCCTCGCGCTCCAGGTCGTAGGCGACCAGGTACCACCGGCTCCCCGTGCTCACCAGCCGGTACGGCTCCACCAGCCGCCGCGACTCGGCCCCGTCCCCCGCCCGGTACGCGAACCGCAGCCGCTCCGGCCCCGCCACCGCCGACGCCATCACCGTCAGCGTCCGCGGATCCACGCTCGCCCCGTCCCCCCGGGTCAGCGCGATGGTGGCCGACTGCAGCGCGCTCACCCGGTGCCGCAGCCGTGACGGCAGGACCTGTTCCAGCTTGGCCAGGGCCCGTACGGAGGCCTCCTCGACCCCCTCGATGGCGTGCCCGGCCCCGGCCCGCAGCCCCACCGCGATCGCCACGGCCTCCTCGTCGTCGAGCAGCAGCGGCGGCATCGCCGCCCCCGCCACCAGCCGGTAGCCGCCCTCCGAACCCAGCGTGGCCTCCACCGGGTAGCCGAGGTCCCGCAGCCGCTCGATGTCGCGCCGGATGGTCCGCGAGCTGACCCGCAGCCGCTGCGCCAGTTCGCTCCCGGGCCATTCGCGCGGGGTCTGGAGGAGGGACAGCAGGGACAGCAGCCGTGCCGGGGTGTCGGTCATGCAATCCAGGTTGCCAGCGAAATAGGACACCGACTGACCTACATCGGGTCTAGGTTTCTCTCCATGACCACCGAGACGCCCAAGACATCGCCCGAAAGAGAGAACGGGCCCGTACGAGAAGAGCGGACCGACGTAGCCCACGACGCACCCAGTTCACCCGCCGACCGCCGCCGCTGGCTGGCGCTCGCCATCGTGATGACCGCGGCCTTCATGGACCTGGTCGACGTCACGATCGTCAACATAGCGATACCCAGCATGCGAGAGAACTTCGGCGCGTCCCCCAGCGCGATCCAGTGGATCACCGCCGGCTACGCCCTCGCCTTCGCCGCCGGCCTGATCACCGGCGGCCGTCTCGGTGACATCTACGGCCGCAAGCGCCTCTTCCTCCTCGGCATCGCCGGATTCACCGCCGCCTCGCTGCTCTGCGGCATCGCCGCGAACCCGGGGATGCTCGTCGCCTCCCGCATCCTCCAGGGCGGCATGGCCGCGCTGATGGTCCCGCAGGTGCTGGCGATCATCCACGTCACCTTCCCGCCCCAGGAGCGCGGCAAGGTCTTCGGCATGTTCGGCGCGATCGTGGGCCTCGGCGCCGTCTCGGGCCCGATGCTCGGCGCGCTGCTCACCGAGTGGAACCTCTTCGGTCTCGAATGGCGCCCGATCTTCCTGATCAACCTGCCCGTCGGCATCGCGGGCGTGATCCTGGGCCGCAAGTTCATCAGCGAGTCCAAGGCCCCCAAGGCCCTGCGCCTGGACCTCGTGGGCGTCGTCCTCGCCACCCTCGCCATGGTCATGCTGATCTTCCCGCTGACGGAGGGCCGCGAGAACGGCTGGCCGCTGTGGGGCTTCGTCTGCATGGGCGCGGCGCCGTTCGTCTTCGCGGGCTTCATCGCCTACGAGAAGTACAAGATCAAGAAGGATGGCTCCCCGCTCGTCGAGCTCTCCCTCTTCAAGGTCAAGAGCTTCGCCGGCGGCATCGCCGTCCAGCTCACCTTCGGCATCGCGACCGGCATCTTCTTCCTGGTCTGGACGATGTACATGCAGATGGGCCTCGGCTGGAGCGCCCTGCGCGCCGGCACCACCGGCATCCCGTTCTCGATCGCGGTCTCGGCCGCCGCGGGCATCTCCGTCGGCAAGCTCGTCCCGCGGTACGGCCGCAAGGTGCTCCAGGCGGGCGCGCTGATCATGGCCGCCGGTCTGCTCCTCTACATCTGGGAGTCGGAGCACTACGGCATGGAGATCGCCTCCTGGCAGATGGCCGCTCCGCTCGTCCTCATGGGCATCGGCATGGGCCTGATCGTGGCCCCGCTCAACGACACCACGCTGTCCGAGGTGCCGCGCCAGGACGCCGGCTCGGCCTCCGGGCTGATCAACACCACCGGCCAGATGGGCAACGCGCTCGGCCTCGCCCTGACCTCCGTCGTCTTCTTCGGGCTGATGGACGACGACAAGGTCTACGGCCCGCCCTACGTCGAGGCCTTCCGCGGCGCGCTGTGGTGGGTCGCGGCCGTGCTGCTCGTGATCTTCGCGGTGATGTTCCTGCTGCCGCGCAAGCCGATCCCGATCGACCAGCGCGAGGGCGCCGCCGAGCACGCCGCCGAGCAGGGCGGCCCGGCCGCCGAGAAGGTCCCGGCCTAGACCGCGCGCGTTCGCCGCGAGGGACACACCACGGACATGCCCGCCCCTCCTGGGCGGGCATGTCCGTTTTCCTCTGTTCCGTTGTTCCGTCTCGTCACCGGCGTACGGTGAGGGAAATCCACCGATACGGACGAGGCGGCGATCGAGGCCGCCGGTACGGAAGTCGTGCTCGTATGATCCTCACCGTCACGCCCAACCCCTCCCTCGACCGGACCTACGAGGTCCCCTCGCTGGACCGGGGCAGGGTGCTGCGTGCCACCGGCGACCAGGTCGACCCCGGCGGCAAGGGCGTCAACGTCGCCCGCGCGGTGGCCGCCGCGGGCGCCCGTACGACCGCGGTGCTCCCGCTCGGCGGCGGCGCCGGCATCCTGCTCGCCGAACTCCTGGGCGCGCACGGCGTGGACGTCACGGCCGTCTCGATCGCCGGCCAGACCCGCTCGAACATCGCCGTCGCCGAACCGGACGGCACCCTCACCAAGATCAACATGCCCGGGCCGGAGCTCTCGCCGGAGGAGGCCGCGCTCCTCCTGGAGACCGTCGCCGCAGGAGCCGGCGAGGCCACCTGGACCGCCTGCTGCGGCAGCCTCCCGCGCGGTCTCGGGCCCGGCTGGTACGCCGACCTGGTCACCCGGGCCCGCGCGGCCGGCGCCCGCGTCGCCGTGGACACCTCGGGCCCCGCGCTGCCGGCGGCGCTGGCCGCCCGCCCGGAGGTGATCAAGCCGAACGCGTCCGAGCTGGCCGCGGCGGTGGGACGCCCGCTGTCCACGCTGGGGGACGTGCTCAAGGCCGCGGAGGAGCTCCGCTCGCTCGGCGCCGGGGCCGTGCTGGCCTCCCTCGGCGGGGACGGCCAGCTCCTGGTCTCCGCGGCGGGCGCCTTCCACGGCACGGCGCCCGTCCCGGCGGTCCGCAGCACGGTGGGCGCGGGGGACGCAGCCCTGGCCGGCTTCCTGATCGCGGGAGGCGCCGGGCCCGACGCCCTCGCCTCGGCCGTGGCCCACGGCGCGGCCGCCGTCCAACTGCCCGGCAGCGCCATGCCGACACCGGCGGACCTGCGCCCCGAGCGGGTCCGCATCACCCGGGACCTGCCCCTGGACCTCGCCCTCACCGAGCCCGCGACGCCGTAGTCCGTACCGGGTGGGACGCGCCGGACGACGGGCGTGGGGCGGCCGCGGGCCACACGAATGCTGCCACTCTCGTCGTCCACGGATGTCACTACCTTCTACGCCCTCTTCTCCGCGACCTGCTTCACCCTGGTGGGCCTGTGGTGGAACGTCGTCCAGAGCCACCACGACTGGATGCGCGAACCCGCCCTGCGGCGCGTGGTCGGAGGGATCTACCTGTCCTTCCTGCTGCCCGCCCTGATGGGCCTGTTCGCCCAGGTCGGCGGCACCGAGCAACCGCAGGTCTGGCGGGCGGCCTTCATCGTCCTCGCGGTGGTCGGCTGCGCGAGCACCCTGCGGCTGCTGGCCCGGGCGCGTGGCGACCGCTTCCTGACCTGGCAGCAGGCCGCCGCCGCCCTGCTCTACGCACTGATCGCCGTGGTCGGCGCGGTCCCCGAACTCGCCGAGCCGCTCGGGCTGCAGCCCATCCAGGCCGAGGCGCTGATGCTGATCGGCCTGATCGTGCTGGGGCACGCCCTGGTCTGGCGGTTCATGGCCGGCGAAGGCCGCGCCGCCGCCGCGGACTAGGCCGTCTCACCACCCCGGCGGGAGAGTCACCGTACGCGGGCGCGGTGCTCCATGGCTCCGCGCGCGGCGGCCTCGCTCTCGTACACCTCGCACATGTGCCGTCCGTCGGGCGTCGCCGTGTGCTCGACCTCCCAGAGGCTGACCTCGGTCCCGTCCAGCAGCACGAAGGCGTGCTCGTACAGGCTGAAGCCGGCGTCCCGCCCGTCCGACAGGCACTGCCGGCCGCCGAACGCCTGCGTGATCTGGTGCGCGTACGCCGTCCTCAGTAACGCCGCCACCGGCTCGCCGGGCCGGTCCCCGTTCTCCGCGCGCCGCAGCACCCGCCGGGCGTGGTCGGCGGACTGCTCCACCACGTACTCCCGGTGCCGCCGAGCCGGCGCCGAGGCCGCGAACAGCGCGCTCAGCGCCGCCACGTCGTTCTCCGGCTCCTCGTCGCCCGGCAGCAGCACCGGATCCGGGGTGGCGCCGGCGGAGCCCTCTCCGAACAGCCGGGACACCGCCAGGCAGGTCTCCGCCTTGCTCGCGAAGACCTCGTGGCGGACCCTGCGGTCACCCTCGGGCAGGTACGTCAGCTCCCACAGGGAGAGCGAACCGCCGTCGGCCAGCAGGTAGGTGTGCCGGTGGGTCTCCCGCCAGACGCCGGTGGCCGGGCTGTGGTGGGTGGTGTAGAGCGAAGAGCTGTGGGCGAGCGCCGTGCCGAGGCGCTCGACCAACCTGTCGGGCAGGTCGAAGGAGTTGAGGGCGCGGCCGAGGAGTCGGTCGAGGTGCGCCTCGGTTGTCTCGTACGGATCGCTCAAGGTGGGTCTCCAGGCCGTCGCAGCTTGTCACTTCGCGGAAGCTCAACGTAACCCCTGGCTCTGACATCACGTCCGGGGTTCGGTAAAACGTCCGGGAAGCATCGGAGGTTCCCGCCACCCCTTCAGGTCAACTTGCGTACGGATGGGCACGGTTAGGCCCGCTCTGTGCGGGAGCGCGGGACTATGGGCCACATGGCAACGAATACAGTGGGCGTCCCGCGCCAGCAGGGACGGCCCCGCAGTGGACACGAAGGCGAACGGGACGCACCGCCGCGCGGGTTGGCCTGGCTGCTGGCCCTCACCGGGGCGGCCGGGCTGCTGGCCTCCTGGGTGATCACCCTCGACAAGTTCCTCCTGTTGGAGGACCCGGACTTCAAGCCCGCCTGCAGCCTGAACCCGGTCGTCTCGTGCGGCAGCGTGATGCAGAGCGAGCAGGCGGCCGCCTTCGGCTTCCCCAACCCGATGCTGGGGCTGGCCGGGTACGCCGTCGTGGTCTGCGTCGGCGCGGGCCTGCTGGCCGGCGCCCGCTACCGCGGCTGGTTCTGGCTAGGACTGAACGCCGGCACCCTCTTCGGCGTCGGCTTCTGCACCTGGCTGATGGTCCAGTCGCTCTACGAGATCAACGCGCTGTGCCTGTGGTGCTGCCTGGCCTGGGTGGCGACCCTGCTGATGTTCTGGGCGGTCACCGCGCACAACGTCCGTACGCGCGTCCTGCCCGCCCCCGGCCCGCTGCGGGGCTTCTTCACCGAGTTCGGCTGGGCCCCGCCCGCCCTGCACGTCGGAGTGATCGGGATGCTGGTCCTCACCCGGTGGTGGGACTTCTGGACCGGCTGACCGCGGCCGGAACGCCGTACTGCGGCACGGCACGCGCGAGGGCCCCGGTGGCTGGACGCCACCGGGGCCCTCGTCGGTTTCGGCGAGCGGAGATCAGCTGCCGGCGGAGAGGTTGCCCGACAGGACCGGGATGTTGCTCAGGATGTGCGAGAGCGGCTCGTCGCCCTTGGCCTGGGTGGAGTTCTCGGTGCACTGCTGGTTCTGCGGGTTCGACAGGACGTTGATGTCCTGGACGCCGAGGTTGAGCGCGGCGATCAGCGACTGGGCGTTGACCTTCGCCGGCAGGCCGATGCAGGGCTTGTTCAGGGTGCCCTGGACCAGGCCGAGCTGCGGGCTCAGGTCGCCGTGGGTCTTCTGGTTGCCGTAGACCTGCTGGGCACCGTTGCCGTTGACGGTGGTGACCCCGCCGTCGTTGCCGATGGCCATGGCCGGGGCCGCGGCAGCAGCGCCCGCGCCGACCGCAACGGCGGAGACCGCGGCGGCGGTCATGAACTTCTTGAACATCTTGATCCTTCTGTCGCACGAGTGCCCGCTGATGGAGCGCCCTGGTCAACTGCCCTACCAGGGGGTTGGTTCCGCTCCTTCACTCAAACGGCCTGCGCGCACCGATATTTTCCCCGGCCCGGGTGAGTGGCCTGCGGACGCGTGCGCGAAGCCCGTACGCAGCCCGCACAGGCGCACGTTCCGGTTGCGCTCCGTGTGAGGTGTTCGCACGGTGGGTGAGGGAGCGGATCGCTCGGGTCCGCTTGTGTGCCCACCACCAGAAGGAACGCTCATGCACCGCACGAAGCCGTCCCGCGCCCGCCTCCTCGTACCGTCGGCCCTCGCCGTCGTCATACTGTCCGGCGCGGCCGCCCCCGCGGGCGCCGCGGACGGTGACGGCTCCGCGGCACTCAACGGTCGGGTGGCCTCCGTCCAGCAGCAGGTCGACAAGATCGAGCGGCGCGCGGCGGCCGCCGGTCCGATCGACGACCTGCTCGCGGGTCTCACCAAGACCATCCAGGACCTGCTCGCGTCCGTGGGAGGCCTGCTGCCGGGCGGGGTGAAACTCCCGCCGATCGAGCTGCCGAAACTTCCGGACCTGGAGCTTCCCGACCTGTCGGGTCTCATCCCGGAGCTGCCCGCGCTGCCCGCGCTGCCCGCGTTGCCCGCACTGCCTGCGGTGCCGGCTGTCCCCGCGGTTCCGGCGGTTCCGGCGGCTCCGGAACTTCCCGCGGTCCCGGAGCTTCCGGCGATCCCCGAGATCCCGGACGTCCCTGACCTTCCCGCCCTGCCGTAGGGCGCGGAACGACCGGGAACCTGCCGCATGGTTACGACAATTGAGCCGAACAGGTCTCTTCGTGCGCGTGGCCGTGTCGTCATGGGAGGCTGGACCGTTTCGCTCGGTGTGAGCCCCGGATCGGGGCAGAACATCGAACAGAAGGTGCACTTCCCATGAACTCTGCCAAGAAGGCCGCCCTGGTCCTGGCCACCGCTGGTCTCGCTGCGGCCGGTGCCGCCGGCTCCGCCGCCGCCGACTCGTCGGCCGAGGGCGCGGCCGTGGGTTCCCCCGGCGTCCTGTCCGGCAACCTGCTGCAGGTGCCGGTGCACATCCCGGTCAACGTCTGCGGCAACACCGTGAACGTCATCGGTGCGCTGAACCCCGCGTTCGGCAACCACTGCTTCAACGACTGACGTTCACCGCACGACCGACTGTGGGCGCCCCGGCCTCGCCGGTGGCGCCCACAGTCGTGTCGGTACGCGTTTCAGCCGGGGCGGTTCAGCCCTGGCCGCCGTTGAGCTTCACTCCGCCGAGCAGCGGGGACGCCTGGGTGGCGCCGTTCGCGAGACCGAGCACCGTGGCGGGCACTTCGTTGCGGACCTTGTTGACCCGCTGGACCGTGTCCACGACCTTGTTCACGCCCTCGCCCTGCTCGGCCAGCGCGTTGCCCACCGTCTGCGGCGCCGACTCGGTGAACGGTCCGACGGCGTCGAGGGCGTCCGTCGCCCCGCTGGTCAGGCTCATGGGGGGCATCGCGGCCGGAGGCTCGGCGGCGAAGGCGGTGGCGGAGGCGCCGAGGGCGGCGACCGAGCCGGCGAGGACAGCGGCGACCTTCGTGAGCTTCATTATCGAATTCCTCTTCTTTTTCGTGGGCAGCGGCGTCAGCGGCGACCGTCGCACCGCTTTCGCCCTGGGTAACGATTCCCCGCCGCTGCGGAAACGCGGGCGCGTGCGCGGTGCGGAACGGGTTCATGACAGCGGCCGGAGAATCCGACGAGGGATTCTCCGGCCGATATTTCTTCTGATTACCGGTATTGCCCGTCAGGAGATACGGGACCGCCGGTACAGAATGGCGCCGCCCAGGATGAGGGCCGTGGCGAGGGCCGCCGCGGCCGCGGGCTGACCCGCGCCGGTCTCGGCCAGCACGGGAGCGGTCACGTGTGCCGGAGCGGGAACCGGGGCGGGGACCGGAGCCGGCGCCGGGACCGGCGCGGGGGCCGGAGCCGGAGCGGGGGCAGGGGCCGGCGCCGGGGGCAGGTGGACGGGGGTGTCACCGGCGGGGGCGGCCGGCGGCTGGTCCGCGGGAGGTACGACCTCGGGCGCCGGAGCCGGGTGCTCCACGGGCTGGCTGCCGTGCGGCGGCCGGGGCTCGGGGCCCTCGTCCACGACGGGCGCCGGGCCGGGTGCCGGAGCCGGGAGCGTGTGCGGGGCCTCCTCGGGCGCCGGGGCGGGCTCCGGCGCGGGGAGCGTGTGCGGGGCCTCCTCGACGGGAGGCTGCGGTGCCGGGGCCTCGGGGGCGGGGGCCTCCTCGGCGGGCGGTGCGGGCGGCGCCTCCTGGACCGGCTCCGGTGCGGGCAGCGGGGCGGGCTGCTCCGCCACGGGCTCCGGCATCGGGTGCGGCGCCTCGGGCGCGGGCGCGTGGTGCTCGGCCGGGGGCGGCGCGGACTCGGAGTGGTCGTCGCACTCCTCCTCGCCCTCCTCCTTGCCGGGGCCGCCATAGCCGCCCTCGTGGCGGGGCTCCTCGTGGCGCGGCTTCGCGTGCCGGGGGCCCGCGGGGCGGGGCTCGTCGGGCCGGGACGCCTCGTGCCGCGGTTCCTCGTGGCGCCGCGACTCCTGGCGCTGCTCGGGCACCGCGTGCCGGCCACCGCGCTCGTCGAGGTAGCGCTCGAAGGCCTCGGCGTTCTCGGGGCTGAGGTATCGCCCGTAGTCGTACCCGTCGTCGGCGTGCGAGCCGGTCGACGTGGCGCACGTGTTGCCCATCGCAGGGTTGAGCGCCGCACCGCCGTCCACGCTGTTGCCGCACACGTTCGGCGCGAAGGTGATGGGTACCGAGACGCTGTTGCCGGCCAGCACACCCGGCGAATGCGAGACCTCGGCCGTCGCCCCGGGGTGCGCGTACGCCGCGCCGGTCGCGATCGACAGCAGACTCGACGCGGCCGCCGCCGTGAGCATCCCCTTGCCCAGTACCTGTCGGCTCAGTACCTGTCGCATGGGTCCTTCCCTGTCTACCGGCGCTGGGGCCGGTGCTGAATCGAAGGTGGCCTCGGAGTGCACCGCCGTGCACTCCGAGGCCACCCCGAGGAGGTTTGCCCTTGCGGGCAGGCGCTTCGTCAGGCGTTGACGCAGACGTTGCCGAACGAGGGGTTCAGCAGCGCGATGACGTTCACGGTGTTGCCGCAGACGTTGACCGGGACGTGCACCGGAACCTGGAGCAGGTTGCCGGACAGGACGCCGGGGGAGCCCACGGCCTTGCCCGCGGCGCCCGCGTCGGCCATGGCGGGGGAGGCTGCACCGACTGCCATCAGCGCGCCGGCGGCCAGCACCACTGCCTTCTTGTACGTCATTTTGATTTCGATCCTTCCCGCAGAGGCGTATCCACTGCAGAATTAACAACGAGCGGCGAGGGGAAAAGAAACCGCACATTTTCGGCGGCTGGCCGGCAATTCACTCCGATGCCCGGGGCGAATTCGGGGTGCCGGCTGATTTGTGTCGCGAATTACTCGGGCGGTACGGCCCGGCTCCACATGCGGCGAGGCCGCCGCGACCCGAAGGTGCGACGGCCTCGCTGGCGCGGGCCTCGGTCAGCTGCCGTTCGAGACGTTGCCGGACAGGACCGGGATGTTGTCCAGGATGTGCGAGAGGGCCTCGTCGCCCTTGGCCTGGGTGGAGTTCTCGGTGCACTGCTGGTTCTGCGGGCTGGACAGGACCGGGATGTCCTGGACGCCGATGTTGACCAGGGCCAGGACGGACTGGACGTTGGCCTTCGCGGGGAGCGCGATGCAGGGCTTGTTGAACGAGCCCTGGATCAGCGCCATTTGCGGGCTCATGTTGCCGTAGGTGGCCTGGTTGCCGTAGATCTGCGCGGCGCCGTTGCCCTGGACGGTGGTGACACCGCTGTCGTTCCCGATTGCCATCGCCTGCGGCGCCATGGCGGCACCGATGCCCACGACCGAGGCGGCAACCGCGGCCGAGGCCATCATCTTCTTGATCATTGTCGTCCCTTTTTTGCAGGATTGCCCGGTAGTGGAGCACCCGGATCAACGGACCGGCCCCGGCTCGGGTTGCGTGCATTCACCCGGATGCAGCCGTTTCGGGCGGCGCGGTTGACGATCAGGCGTTCACGCAGGTGTTCCCGAAGGAGGGGTTCAGCAGGGCGATCACGTTCACGGTGAGGCCGCAGGCGTTCACCGGGACGTCGACGGGGACCTGGAGCAGGTTGCCGCTCAGCACGCCGGGGGACCCGGCGGTGGCGCCCTCCGCGGTCGCTCCGCCGCCGCCGTGCGCGGAGGCGAGGCCCGCGCCGCCCATCAGCATGGCGACGCCCGCGACGGCGATGGTGGTGCCGCGCACCAGCCTCTTCTTCATCTCCGTATTTCCTTTCGGTTCGAGCAATGGTGCCCGGATAACGACTCGCCCGTTCCGAGGGTGCGTGCCATCGCCCAAAAGGCCGTACGAGCGAGTCCGGCGTGATTTCCGGCCCGATTTCTGCCAAAGTTCACTCCTGTTTTGTCCCCTTGATCGAAAATGGAGACAGGGTCATGGGTTCCTCCCGCAGAATCCTCGGCACGCTCGGTCTGCTGTCCTGCCTCACCCTTTCCGCGACCGCCCCGGTGGCGTGGGCGGCGCCCGGTCCCAAGGAGCTGCCCCGCGTTCCTTTCACCCAGCGTTACCAGGCCGTGCAGCACGGCGGGCTGGTACGTGCCTCCAACTCCGGCATCAGCTGCCGCAGGGAGGAAGCCCCGCAGGCCGAGCCGTGCGCCGACGTGAAGCGCGGCGCGGCCGGCGTCAACAGCGACTTCGAGATGTTCTACAGCGAGGTCGACAAGGACCCGGACACCTACAACTCCACCCGCGCCGAGCTCAAGGTCCCGCAGGGCGCGAAGGTCTCGTACGCCCGCCTCTACTGGGGCGGGAACCTGCGGGTGGGCGAGCAGAAACCGCCGGAGGACAACGGCCGCGTGCTGGTCGCCGAGCCCGGCGGCGCGTACAAGGAGGTCCTGGCCGACACGGTGATGGGCCACCGCACGGACGCGGGCAGCGATGCCTACCAGGCCTCCGCCGACGTGACCCCGCTGGTCCGCAAGGGCGGCGCCGGCATGTGGACGGTGGCCCAGCTCAACATCGCCATGGGCCACTCCGAGGTCGGGGCCTGGGGCGGCTGGACGCTGCTCGTCGCCTACGAGCACCCGCAGGAGCCGGTGCGCCGGATCTCGGTGTGGGACGGCTTCGAGGGGCTCGCCGCCCGCGCCGGGGACGGAACGGTCGAGATCGAGGGCCTGAACGCGCCGGCCGGGTCCGCGGGCCGGGTCGGGGTGGTCGCGTACGACGGGGACCGGGGCACCCTCGGGGACTCACTCACCGTGACGGCCGACAGTGGACGCCGGGTGAGCCTCAGCGACGGAGAAAATCCTTTTAATGATGTTATGAATTCCACGATCACGGAATTCGGCGATCAGTCGTTCGTGCGACAGCCCGAACATATGAATAATCTCGGATATGACGCGGACGTGTTCGACCTGAGTCCCGCCCTGTCCGGTGGTGCCCGCAGTCTGAGCTTCAGGTTCACGGGTGAAAGTCAGGGTCATTTCCTCGGTGTGCTCTTCGTTCAGACAGACGCGCGCCGCTGAACGTAGGAGACCACTCCACGTGCCCACACAACCTCGGGCGGCACAGCCCACGACCGTCCTCCATCTCGTACAGCCCGTCGACGGCGGTGTGGCCAGGGTCGTCACCGACCTCGTCCGCGCCCAGACCGCCGACGGCCTCCGCGTCGTCGTCGGCTGCCCGCCCGGCGGCACCCTCGGCGACGCCGCCCGCGGCGCCGGCGCCGAGGTGCTCACCTGGCGGGCCGGGCGGGCCCCCGGCCCCGGGCTGCCCGCCGAGCTGCTCGGCGCCCGGAAGCTGCTCCGCCGGGTGCGGCCCGACCTGCTGCACGCCCACAGCGCCAAGGCCGGACTCGCCGGGCGGCTCGCCGCGCGCGGCACCGTGCCCACCGTCTTCCAGCCCCACGCCTGGTCCTTCGACGCGGTCGGCGGGGCCACCGGCGCGCTCGCCCTGCGCTGGGAGCGGTACGCGGCCCGCTGGGCCGACCGGGTGCTCTGCGTCAGCGAGGCCGAACGCCGCGCGGGCGAGACCGAGGGCATCACCGCCCGCTGGTCGGTGATCCGCAACGGCGTGGATCTGGAGCACTTCCGCCCCGGCGGACCGGACCCCGGACAGGACCGGGCCCGGGCACGCGCCGAACTGCCGCTGCCCGCCGCCTTCCGGGACAGCCTGGAAGACGGGGGTCCGCTCGCCGTCTGCGTGGGCCGGATCTGCCTCCAGAAGGGGCAGGACATCCTGCTGCGGGCCTGGCCGGAGCTGTTGGGCACCGTCCCCGGAGCCCGCCTCGCCCTCGTCGGCGACGGCCCCGACACCGAACGGCTGCGGCGAACGGCCCCACCGGGCGTTCTCTTCGCGGGCGCCGCCGCCGACATCCGACCGTGGCTTCGGGCCGCCGATCTCGTTGTACTGCCGTCGCGGTGGGAAGGCATGGCGCTCGCCCCGCTCGAAGCCATGGCCTGCGGTCGGCCGGTCCTGGTCTCCGACGTCAGCGGCGCCCGGGAGAGCCTGCCGCCCGGCCAGGGACGCCCGTGCCTGGTGCCGCCGGAGGACCCGACGGCGCTGGCCAAGGCCCTGGGACAGCTGCTCGCCGAGCCACGGCTCCTCGCCGAACTGGGGGAGCAGGCCCGGCAGCACGCCCGGACCGACTTCGACGTGCGGCGGACCACGGAAGCGGTCACCGGCCTGTACCACGAACTGCTGGGCAGGCCCCGGCCCTTGAACCAGGAGCGCATCAGCCGATGACGATGGACAGCGCACCCGCCCGGCACACCGGGCAGGGCGGCACGGGGCCCGCCGGCGGCAGCGCCTTCGCGCCCGCGCCACACGCGGCAGGCCGCCGTTCCGCGACCGCCATCCACCCCCCGCGCGGGCCCAGGACGGACCAGGCCAGGTCCGCCGTGCGCCCGCGGCGGGTCCGTCGCCGCAGCCGGGTGCTGCCCCTGCTCACCGCCGACGCGCTGGCCGCCGTACTCACCGCGACGACCCTGCCAGGACCGGCGCTGCCGGCCCAGGCGGCGGTGCCGGCCGTCGTCGCCCTCCCCCTGCTGCTCGCCGCGCTGCACGCGCAGGCGGGGCTGTACCGGCCGCGGCTCGCACCCTCCGCGCTCCTCGAACTGCCCGCACTGGCCGGCCGGTCCGCCGTCCTGTGGTGCGGGGCGGCCGCCGTACTGGCCGCCGCGGACCCGGCCCGGGCCCTCGGCTGGCACGTGCTCTTCACCGCCGTCTGCCTCCAGGTCGTCCTGGTCTGCGCGGGACGCGGGCTCGTCAACCAGCTCCAGCGCCGCGCGGCCGTCCGCCGGCCCGCCTCCGCCCTCGTCGTCGGACCCGGCGCCGGGGCGGGCGCGGTGGCCGCCGCCCTGCACAGCCGCCCCGAGTTCGGGCTGCGCCCCGTCGGGCTCGCCGACACCTCGGCCGGCGCCGAGGCCGACAGCGGCGCCCTGCCCTACCTCGCCACCCACGAGGACATCCGGCGCGCGGTCATCCAGAACTCCGTCCGGCACGCGGTGTTCACCCGCCCGCCGGAGGCCGACGAGCGCACCGCCTCCCTGGTCCGGCTCTTCCACGACCACGGCTGCCGACTGTGGCTCGCCGACCCGGCCGGCACCGCCAAGGTCACCGGGATGCGCCTCGCGCACCCCGCCGACCAGCTGTGGGGGTACGCCGTGCAGCCGCTGCTGCCGCGCCCGGCACGGCCGCTGGAGCGCTGGGCCAAGCGGGGCATCGACTCGGCGCTCGCGCTGGTCGCGCTGGTCGGCGCCGCACCCGTGATGGGGCTGTGCGCGCTGGCCGTACGGCTCTGGGACGGGCCGGGGGTGATCTTCCGGCAGGAGCGGGTCGGCCTGTACGGGCGCCCCTTCACCCTGCTGAAGTTCCGTACCCTGCGCGCCGACGAGCACGAGGCCGCCACCCGCTGGACCGTCGCCGGCGACCGCGGGATGAGCCCGGTGGGCTCCTTCCTGCGCAAGTCCTCGCTGGACGAGCTGCCGCAGCTGTGGAACGTCGTGCGCGGCGACATGAGCCTGGTCGGCCCGCGCCCCGAACGGCCCTTCTTCGTCGCCAAGTTCTCCACCGTCCACCCCGGCTACGAGGCCCGCCACCGGATGCCCGTCGGCATCACCGGCCTCGCCCAGATCAACGGCCTGCGCGGGGACACCTCCATCGAGGACCGGGCCCGCTTCGACAACCACTACATCGACACCTGGTCGCTGTGGCAGGACCTGTGGATCCTCGCCCGCACCGCGGCCTCCTTCTTCCGCTTCCGGCTGGGGGGCAGCTGATGAGCCTCGTCGTCTCCGGTCACCGGGCCCTGCCCGGCCTGCCGGTCCTGTTGCGCCGGCACTGGCCGCTGCTGCCGCTCGCCGCGACCGTGCTGTTCCTGCTCGCCCCGCTCCCGGCGGGGGACGCGACCGCCTCCGGGAAGGTCGGCCCGGCCGACGCCGCCTCGCTGCTGCTGGCGTTCGTCTGCGGGGTGCAGGCGCTGCGCGGCCGGGTGCGGGCGCTGACCCCGCTGGGCGTGCTCGTGCTCGGCACGCCGGCCGTGGGCCTCGCGATCGCGACGATGACCGCGGGGGATCCGTACGCCGCCCTGCCCGGCTTCGTGCGCTACCTCCAGGTCTTCGTGCTCGTCCCGGCGGCCGTGGTGCTGCTGGTGCGCGACGCCGCGGAGTTCCGGCTGGCCGCCGGGTGCTTCGTGGTCCTGGCGCTGGTGCAGGGCGCGGTGGGGGTCGTGCAGTACGCCACCCACACCGGGGCCTCCTACCAGGGCCAGGACGTCCGTGCCGTGGGCACCTTCGGCCCCGGTGACGTCATGGGCATGGCCACAGTGGTGGCGTACGGGCTGATCGTGGCCACCGCGGTCGGGCTGGCGCCCGGGCTGCCGCGGCGCGTCCGGCGCATCGGCGGGGCCGCGGCCCTCGTGCTGGTGCTGCCGCTCGTGCTGTCGTTCAGCCGGGGCGTGTGGATCGCCACCGCCGGCGCGGCGGTGCTGGTGATGGTGCTGGCCGGGATCCGGCGGGCGCTGAAGGTGCTCCTCGCGCTCGCCGCGGCGGGCGTGGTCCTGGTGGGCGGGCTCGGTGTCGGCTCCGACATGGTCGCCGAGCGGCTGACCTCCATCACCCAGGTCTCCAGCGCCCCCGACCAGTCGGTGACCGACCGCTACACGATGTGGGCCGCGGCCGAGTCGATGTGGCGCGAGCGGCCGGCGGTGGGCGTGGGGCTGAAGGGCTTCCCGGCCAACCGCGACGGCCACTCCTCGCTGGGGCTCTCCTCCGGCAGCGACACCGCGGGCGCGGGACAGGCGTACCTGCGCCAGCCGCTGCTCTCCCCGCACAACATGTACCTGCTGATCCTGAGCGAGCAGGGCCTGATCGGGCTGATCGCGCTGGCGGGCGGCTGGGCCGCGCTGCTGGTGGCGGGGCTCCGGCGGCTCGCCGCCGGCGAGGGCATCCGGGACTGCGGGCTGATCGCGATCGGGCTGTTCGTGTGGCAGCTGACCGACTTCCTGTACGCGGACATCGGAGGGCCGTCCACGGTCCTCACCGGGGTGATCATCGGCCTGGCGGCATGGTGGGCGCTGCCCTCCCCGCAGGACGCGGGTCCACCGCGCGGAACGGCCGCGATGTCCGGGGCCTTCGGCGGTGCGGGTGCACGGGGTAGGGCCCCCGGGGTTGCGGCCCGCCCGTGACGGACACGACGCCTTGGCGGCCCGCCTCCGGCCCCCCGGCCGGGGCGGGCCACGCCCGTGTCCCGGGTGCCCCGGACTCCCGTCCCCCACGGGCCGCCCCCGGCTCCACCGGCACGCCCCGCCCGGCCGCGGCCCCCGGGAACGCCGCCGGCGCCCTCCCGGGGCGGGGTCCGGTCCTGCCCGGTACGCCCCCCGGACAGGACCCGGGTGCGCCCGGCTCGGCGGACCCCGGGTTCGTCACCGGCGCCCTGCCCGCGCGGGGCGGCTCCGCGGCGGGGGCCCGTTCGACGGGAGCCCCCGCCCCGTCGGATCCGGGCCCCGCCGTCCACGCCGTGCCGGGGCGCAACGTCGCCGCGGGGGCGTCCCGTACGGCCGGAGCCCCCGCGGCGCCGGGTGCGCGTGCGCGGGGTCCGGTGGATCCCGGGTTCGTCGCAGGGGCCGTGCCCGGCGGTGAGCCGGCCGTGCGGCAGCCCGTGTTCGGCTCCGCCGGCCATCCGGGCGGCGCCTCGGGAAGGCGCAGCGTACGGGTGGCGGCGCGCACCAGCGGCGCCCAGGCCGACGCGCCCGAGGCCTCCGTGCCCGCCGCCCCCGGCGGATCCCAGCCGCCGTCCACCGGGGGCCGGTTCGGCAGGGCCCGCGCCGCGGGCGGGACCTCCGCCCCCGCCGCCCCCGGCCACGGCCGGGCGGCCGGGTCCGCCGAGCTCCCCGATCCCGCCACCCCTGGCGGGAGTCCCCCGCTCGGGCGGTTCCTGGCGAAGGCCGCCGCGGTCACCGCCGGGCTGACCGCCGCCGGCGCGGTGTTCGGGCTCGTGCGCGACCAGACCATCGCGCACCTCTTCGGGGCCGGGCACGACAGCGACGCCTTCCTGATCGCCTGGACCGTGCCCGAGATGGCCTCGACGCTGCTCATCGAGGACGCCATGGCGCTGCTGATGGTGCCCGCGTTCAGCCACGCCCTGGCCCGCCGGGCCGCCAGCCGGGCCGGCCTCACCCGCAAGGAGGCCCGCGCACAGGACCCCGTACGGCTGCTCGTGGCGGCGACCCTGCCCCGGCTGGCCGTGTTCGTGGCCGCCGTCGCCTCCCTGCTCATCGTGGCCGCGCCGGCGGTCGTCGCCGTGCTCGCGCCCGGCCTGCCCGACCCCGAACTGGCCATCCAGTGCACCCGGATGACGGCCCTGACCGTCATCTCCTTCGGCATCGCCGGATACTTCAGCGCGGCGCTGCGGGCCCACCGCTCCTTCGTGCCGCCCGCCGCGATCTACGTCTCGTACAACGTCGGGATCATCGGCACCATGGTCGCCCTGAACGCCGTGTGGGGCGTGCGGGCGGCCGCGGCGGGCGTCGCCGTCGGCGGACTGCTGATGGTCCTCGTCCAGCTGCCCGCCTTCATCCGCAACGTGGGCTTCGGACCGCCGCGCGCCAAGCGGGCCCCGCGCAGCCAGCGCGACCGCGACCGCCCCACCCTCATCGCCTTCGGGGTCATCGCCCCGGTGATCTTCTTCGCGGTCTTCCGGCAGTCGCAGGTGCTCGTCGAACGGTTCCTGGCCGCCTCGCTCCCGCCCGGGGCGATCTCGCACCTCAACTACGCGCAGAAAGTCGCGCAGATGCCGATGGTGCTCTCCCTGATGATCTGCACCGTCACCTTCCCCGTCGTCGCCCAGGCCATGGCCGGCGGGGAGCTGGAGAAGGCCCGGCGCCGCGTCGAGCAGGACCTCGCGCTGGCCTCGCTCGCCGTCCTCATGGGCACCGCCCTCGTGATCGGCTACGCCCCCCAGATCATCCAGGTCCTCTTCGAACGCGGCGCCTTCACCCACCAGGACACCCTCGCCACCGCTTCCGTCATGCGGGTCTACGGACTCGGACTCCTCGGCCACTGCCTCGTCGGGGCACTGTCCCGGCCCTTCTTCTCGACCGCCCGGCCCACCTGGTTCCCGGCGTTCGCGATGGGTGCCGGACTGCTCGTCAACATCGTGGCCGGAGCCTTCGCCGTCGGCTGGTGGGGCACCTACGGGATCGCCGCCGCCAACGCCGCCGGCATCTCCACCACCGCCGCCCTGCTGCTCACCGGGCTCGGCTCGCGGATCATCGCCATCCAGGTCCGCCGGGTCGCCGTCAGCATCGGACGGCTCGCCGTGGCCGCCGTCGCCGCCTGCGCCACCGGCTGGATCGCCGGGCCGATGATCCCCGACCCGAAGCTCAGCGCCGCCCTCGGCTGCCTGCTGGTCCCGGCCATGTTCGGAGCCACCGGCATGGCCATACGCGCCCTCGAAGTCACCGCCCTGCCCGGTCAGATCTCCCAGTTCACGCAGAGGTTCCGCAATGTCCGCTGACACCGACACGGCCCCCGCCGCCGTGCTGGTCCCCGCCCGCCGGACCGCTTCGCCGTGGGTCCTGATGTACCACTCGGTCGCCGAGTTCACCGACCCCGCCGAGGACCCGTACGGGATCACCGTCACCCCGCAGGCGCTGGAGGCCCAGCTGACGTGGCTGCACTCCCGCGGCCTGCGCGGGGTCTCGGTCGGCGAACTCCTCCGGGCCCGCGCGGCCGGCCGCGGCGCCGGGCTGGTCGGGCTGACCTTCGACGACGGCTACACCGACTTCCTCACCCACGCGCTGCCGCTGCTGCGCCGCCACGACTTCACCTCCACCCTCTTCGTACTGCCCGGGCGGCTCGGCGTGGACAACGTGTGGGACCCGCTGGGCCCGCGCAAGTCCCTGCTCACCGCCGAGGGCATCCGCGAAGTCGCCGACGCCGGACAGGAGATCGGCTCGCACGGCCTGCTCCACCAGGACCTCACCGCGGCCCCCGACGACGTCCTCCAGCAGGAGCTCCGCGGCAGCCGCGACCTGCTGCGCGAGCTGACCGGGACCCTGCCCGAAGGGTTCTGCTACCCGTACGGGCACCTCGACGCCCGGGTCGTCGACGCCACCCGCGCCGCCGGCTACACGTACGCCTGCGCCATCGACCCGGGGCGGTTCGCCGGCCCGCACGCCCTGCCGCGCACCCACGTCAGCCAGGCCGACGGCGGTAGCCGGCTGCGGATCAAGCAGCTGCGCCACCAGGCGCAGGAGCTGCGTCGCCGGGCGGTGCGCCGGTGAAGGCCCTGCACATCATCACCGGCCTCGGGGTCGGCGGCGCCGAGCAGCAACTCCGGCTGCTGCTGCGGCACATGCCGATGCAGTGCGACGTGCTGACGCTGACCAACCCCGGGCCGGTGGCCGAGGGGCTGCGCGCCGACGGGGTCCGGGTCGTGCACCTGGGGATGCGGGGCAACCGGGACCTGGGGGCGCTGCCGCGGCTGGTGCGGTTCATCCGGCGCGGCGAGTACGACCTCGTGCACACCCACCTGTACCGGGCGTGCGTGTACGGGCGCCTCGCGGCCCGGCTCGCGGGCGCGCGGGCGACCGTGGCCACCGAACACTCCCTCGGCGAGGGAGAGATCGAGGGCCGGCCGCTGTCCGGCGGGGTACGGGCGCTGTACCTGGCCTCCGAACGCCTCGGCGCGGCGACCGTGGCCGTGTCCGACACCGTCGCCGCCCGCCTGGAGGGGTGGGGGGTGCCGGCCGCGCGGGTGCACGTCGTACCCAACGGGATCGAGGCCGTCCGCTTCCGTTTCGAGGAGGGCGTCCGGCGCTCCACCCGGGCCCGGACCGGCCTGCCCGAACGCGCCTTCGTCGTCGGCGGGGTCGGGCGGCTGGTCCCGGGCAAGCGGTTCGACGTCCTGGTGCGGGCCGTGGCCGCGCTGCCGGGGGCGCACCTGCTGCTGGCGGGGGACGGGCCGGAGCGGGCGGGGCTGCGCCGGCTGGCCGCCGAGCTCGGCGCGCAGAGCCGCATCCACCTGCTGGGGGAGCGGGACCCGCTGGGCGACAGCGCGGACGGCCGCACCCCCGGCATCCCGGCGCTGCTGGCCGCCATGGACGTCTTCGTCTCCCCGTCGCGGGAGGAGGCCTTCGGGCTGGCGGTCGTGGAGGCGCTGGCCGCCGGACTCCCCGTCCTGCACGTGACCTGCCCGGCCATCGACGACCTGCCGGCCGCCCAGGCCCCCGGGGCCCGCCGCATCGGCACCGGCACGGAGGAACTGGTCGCGGCGCTGCGGGGGCACATGGAGGCGGGAGCACGCCGGCTGCCCCCGCCGCCGGTGGTCCGCCGCTACGACATCGCCCGCAGCGCGCGGCAGCTGCTGGACGTGTACGACCTCGCCCTCTCGGCCGCGCCGGGCACCGCCGGGGCCGCCCGGGGCCCGAGTGCTCAGAGCGTTCAGACCGCTCAGAGCGTTCCGGGCGCTCAGAGCCCCTCGGGTCCGCCGGTCCCGGACCCGTCGCTCCCGGAGCCTTCCGGCCCGGGCGCGGCCGTACCCGGGCGGGTGCCCGGCGCCGCGGCCGCCACCGGAACCGTCGTCGGTGCCCGGCGCGAGCCGGTGGGCCCCGGACCGGCGGAGCCGACCGGAACCGGCTGAACCGTCCCCTCCCCGAACCACCCTCCACCCAGGAAGCGAGCACGCTCATGGCCGATACGACCGATCAGAAGAAGTCCGACAAGAACTCCGACAAGAAGCCCGAGCACAAGTCGGAGCAGAAGGCCGAGAGGAAGACCGCCGAGCGGAAGCCGGACCACCGCTCCGAGCGGAAGTCGCGGCGGCTGCCGAAGCCGCCCGCATGGTGGCCACTGCCCGTGTGCGCCGTGCTGGGGCTGGCCGCGGGCGGGGCGTACGGGGTGCTCAAGACCCCCGAGTACGCCGCCACCAGCTATGTCGTCGCCGTGCCCGACGAGACCACCGAGCCGGCCACCGCCCTCGGCTTCGCGCAGGCGTACGCCCGCATCGCCACCAGCAGTTCCACCCTCGGCTACGCCCAGCCCCGCGCGGGCGTCACCGCCCGTCAGCTGCGGACCCAGGTACGGGCCGAGACCTCACCCGAGTCCCCGATGATCGCCATCACGGGCACCTCGAAGAGCCCGTCCGAGGCCGCCGACATCGCGAACGCGGTGGCCGACGCCCTGTCGCTGAGCAGCAACCAGGCCGCCAAGAACACCGGGGTCCAGCTGCTCCTCTTCAACCAGGCCGTCGCCCCGACCGAGCCCGCCTCCCCGTCCGCCGCCATCAGCGGCGCCGTCGGGATGTGCGCCGGTGGGCTGCTCGGCGGGCTGTGGCTGCTCGCCCGGCCGGGCCGGGCACGGCGCTCCGAGGAGCACGGGGACGGGCCCGTGGTCCAGGCCCCGGCGCGGGCCGTGGCCGCGGCGCCGGCCGAGCCCGCGGTGGCGTCCCCCGTCGAGGAGTACGCCTCGCTCCCCGCCCAGGGTGAGCCCACCTCGGCCAAGGAGAAGGAGTCCGTGCGATGAGTTCGGGCTCCGCCGGGGCCCTGTCGGTGACGCTGTGCCGCGACCCCCGGCAGTTCGCCGCGCTGGAGGAGTCGTGGAACCGGCTCTTCCGCGGCTGTCCCACCGCCACCCCCTTCCAGAGCCACGCCTGGCTGCACTCCTGGTGGCTGTCGTACGGGAAGGACGGCCGGCTCCGGATCGTCCTCGTCCGGCGCGGCGAGGAACTGGTCGGCGCGGCCGCGCTGATGCTCGTACACCGGCCGATGCCGCTGCTGGTGCCGCTCGGCGGCCCCATCACCGACTACTTCGACGTGCTCGTGGCCGCGGAGCACGCCGAGCAGGTCGTCCCGGCGCTGGCCCGCGGGCTGCACCGGGCCGCCCGGCGGGCCGTCGTCGACCTGCGGGAGGTGCGTCCGGGGGCGGCCGCCGAGGAGCTGTACCGGCAGTGGCCCGGGGCCCGCGCACGGCTCGCCGACTCCACGTGCATGGAGCTGCCCACGCTGCCGTTCGACGAGCTGGTCAAACGGATGCCGGCGTCCGGCGCCCAGCGGGTGCGGGCCAAGCTGCGCAAGACCGACGCGGCCGGGATCGAGGAGCACGAGGTCACCGAGCAGGAAGTGCCGCGTGCCGTACGGACCCTGCTGCGGCTGCACGAGAAGCAGTGGCGCGGCCGCGGGGTGACCCCCGAACACCTGAGGCCCCGCTTCGCCGAGCACCTGACCCGGGCCACCCGGCGGATGGTGCGGGCGGGGGAGGGCCGGCTGACGGAGTTCAGGCTGGACGGGAAGGTGGTGGCGGCCAACGTCACGCTGCTGTCGGCCGGACTCAGCGGCGGCTACCTCTACGGGGCCGACCCGGACCTGCGGACCCGGAAGGTGGACGTGGCGACGCTGCTGCTGCGCTACGAGGCCGGGCGGGCGCTCGCCGAGGGCAGGCCGGTGGTGAGCTTCCTGCGCGGCAACGAGCCGTACAAGAACCACTGGCGGCCCGAGACGGTCGTGAACCAGCGGTTCCTGCTGGCCACCAGCGCGCTCGCGCCCCTGCTGCGGCTGCACGAGTCGCAGCTGACGGGGCGCGAGCGGGCGGTGGACGCGCTGCGGGAGGCGTTGCCGGCCGCCAGGGACTGGCGGGCGCGGCTCAACGAACTGCGGGTGCGATGACCCGTCTAGAAGGGCCAGAAGCCGGAGTCCTTGCCCCAGTCGAGCCTGATGCAGACCGACTGCTTGCCGACCAGCTTGGAGAGCCACTCGCCGAAGTTGAGCGGCACGCACCACTGCGAGCTGTTGACCGGCGGCTGCTGCGGCTGCGGCAGGGGCCTCGGAGGCGTGGGCTCGGGCTTCGGCACGGCGGGCGTGGGCACGACGGGCGGGGCCGAGGGAGAGGGCGACTGGACCGGGACCTCGGGGCTCGGGGCCACGGGCGTGGGCCCGGGGACCTCGGGCGAGGGCTCGGGTACTTCGGGAGTCGGGACCTCGGGGGTCGGGACGAGCGGGCTGGGCGTGACCGGCAGCGGGACCTCGGGCTTCGGGG
The DNA here is from genome assembly GCF_040651555.1 of Streptomyces sp. NPDC048424. Taxonomy (NCBI): domain Bacteria; kingdom Bacillati; phylum Actinomycetota; class Actinomycetes; order Kitasatosporales; family Streptomycetaceae; genus Streptomyces; species Streptomyces sp. NPDC048424. The sequence continues at coordinate 126,474 of NZ_JBEZKE010000013.1, forward strand.
TGACGGGTGCCGGGGTGACCGGCGCCGGGACCTCGGGCTTCGGGGTGACCGGCGCCGGGACCTCCGGGCTCGGGCTGACGGGTGCCGGGACCTCCGGGCTCGGGGTGACCGGCGTGGGGACGAGCGGGCTCGGGGTCACCGGCAGCGGGACCTCGGGGCTCGGCGTCACGGGGCCGGGGGCCACGGGCGAGGGCTTGGGGATCTCGGGCGTCGGGACCTGGGGTGTCGGGACCTGGGGCGTCGGGATGCCGGGAGTGGGGACCGAGGGCGTCGGGATCTGCGGGGTCGGGATCTGGGGCGTCGGGAACGACGGCGTGGGCACGACCGGCGTGGGCACCACGGGGGTCGGGACCACCGGGGTCGGGACCACGGGCGTGGGCACCACCGGGGTCGGGATCACCGGGCCGGGCCGCTCGGGCGTCAGCGCGTCGCGGAAGACCCTCGCGGACTCCGGGTTCTGCTTGCACTGCCACACGCCGTGCGGGCAGTAGTCGGTGATGGTGTGGTAGAGCGGCTTGTGCTGCGCGATCCACTTCAGCATGCGCCGTACGTACTCCGGATTGTCCCCGCGGCGGAAGAGCCCCCACTCCGGGTACGAGATCTGCTTGCCGTGCGCCTTCGCGAAGTCGACGTGCTTCTGGAGCCCGTACGGCTGGGTGATCTGGTCGTCGAAGGTCTTGCCGGGAGCCTGGTCGTACGAGTCCATGCCGATGATGTCGACCACGTCGTCACCGGGGTAGCAGTGCGTCCAGCCGATCGCGTCCGTACCCCTGTTCGGGGCGAAGTCGAACTTGAACTCCGCTCCGGGCACCGCGCGCATCGTGGTGACGATGCGCTTCCAGTACGCCTTCCAGCTCTCCGGGTCGGGCGCGCAGCGGTGGGTGTAGGTGGTGCCGTTCATCTCCCAGCCGAGCACGATGACCGTGTCCGGGACGCCCAGCGACACCAGCCGCTCGGCGAGCCTCCGGAAGTGCCGGTCGAAGTCCCCGTCGGCGCCCGCCCTGATCAGCCGGGCCACCTCGTAGTCGGGCACGCGGCCCTCGTTCCGTTCCTGCATGGGCACGTTGAGGACGAACATCCGGTCGTCCTCGGCCAGGCGCCATTCGGCCCAGTCCTCCAGGAACGAGACCCGGCCCTCGATGCCGGCCCACTGGTCACCGGGGAGATAGGTGTGTCCGACCCGGATCTCCCTGCCGCCCAGCCAGTTCGACAGGTGCGGGATCCGGGCCACTCCCGGCGGCCCGAAGTCGAGGTAGGCGCCCATGGCGATGTCGGAGCCCTTGGACCGGTCCTCTCCGGGAGCCGCGAGCGCGGCCCCGGTGGCGAGCAGTCCGGCCGTGACCGTACCGATGCAGGTGCTCGCCAGTCGGCGGCGTGGTCTGGGCATGGCGTCTCCCGAGCTTTCCTGAATCGGTGTGCTTTCCAAAGACGTTAGGCATCAGATCTGACGAATGGCCTGTTCGGTGACTGCCGCGTAGGCCATTAGCAGGTGCACACCACCCCCGCTTGGTCCGACTAGGTGAAAGACACCGTTGCCATGCACGCGTATCTCAACCATGTGCCCGCCGTAGTGCTCAGACTCGATCGGAATCCGTTCCACCACGGAACCCTCGGCGCCGTCAGATCCCTTGGCCGCAAGGGCGTGGAGGTCCATGCCGTCGTCGAGGCCGGGGGAGGTCCCATGGGGCGTTCGCGGTACCTGCGCGCCGTGCACGCCGGGCCGGCCGGCGGGTTGGACCCGGAGGCGCCCGAGGCGCTGCTGGAGTGCCTGACCGGGGTGTCGGAGCGGATCGGCCGTCAGGCCGTGCTCATCGCCATGGACGACCTGAGCGCCATCGCCGTGTCCCGGGTCGCGCCCATGCTGCACGAACGGTTCCGGATCCCCCATCAGCCCGACAACCTGCCCGCCCGGGTGGCCGACAAGGCCGAGCTGTCGCGGCTCTGTTCGCGCTGGGACGTCCCGCACCCGGAGACCGTGATCCCGGCGAGCGGGGCCGAGGCGGCCGAGGCGGCCTGGCGGCTCGGCCTGCCGGTGGTCGCGAAGTGGAGCCGGCCCTGGCTGCTGCCCACCGGGGCCGACGGGCTGCGGAGCACCACGCTGGTGCACACCGCCGCCGAGGCGCGCCGGCTCTACGAACGCTCCGCGGAGGCCGGCAGCCGGCTGCTGCTCCAGCGGTTCCTGCCGGCCGGTCCGGACACCGACTGGTTCTTCCACGGCGCCTTCGCCAGGGGCGGGCGTCCGCTGCTCGCGGGATCGGGTCGCAAGGAGCTTTCCTGGCCGGTGCGGACGGGGCTGACGGCGGTGGGGCGCTGGCTGCCGGATCCGGCGGTGGAGGCGGCGGCGCTGCGGCTCGCCGAACAGCTTGGCTACCAGGGGATCCTGGACCTGGACTTCCGCCGGGACGAGCAGGGGTGCTTCCGGCTGGTGGACTTCAACCCCCGTCCGGGCGCGCAGTTCCGGCTGTTCACGGACGCGGCCGGACTGGACGTGGTCCAGGCGATGTACCTGGATCTGACGGGCCAACGGGTCCCGCAGCCCTCGGGCGGTCCGGGCCGGGTGTTCGTCGCCGAGAACTACGCGCTGCTGGCGGCGGTCCGGGGCGGTGCGCTGCCGCGGCGCCGGGCGGCGGAGCACGTGGTGGGTTCTGCCGGTCCGGCGGCGGCGGCGCCGTCCGGCCGGCCGGACGGCGCCGCGGAGCAGGTCCCGCCGGTGGTCGCCGGCCAGCGGACCGGCCCGGGGCGGGCGACGGAGCCGGAGCCGGGCCCGGAGCACGACGGCGCGGACCGGCACGGCCCGGACCACGACGGCGCGGACCGGCACGGCCCGGACCACGACGGCGCGGCAGCCGGTGCGCAGCCGGCGCCGGCGGGCCGGCCCGTGCGGCCGGGGCGGGGCGGCGGGGTCGAGACGGCCTGGTTCGCCGCCGACGACCTGCTGCCGTTCCTGGCGATGCTCGGCGCCTTCCTCGGGCGCGGTGCGGGCAAGGGGGTGCGGGTCCTGCGCGGGGTCCCGGCGCAGGGCCGCCGCACGGCGCGCGCGGTCGCCCGTACGCCCCGCCAGCGCGGGGAGCAGCCGGCGGCCGCTCCCCCTCCCCCTCCCCCTCCCGCCCCCGCTCCGGCCGCCGGGTCCGTCTCCCGTCCCGTCCCACCGGAGGCGTCGGCCGAGCCGGACGAGCTGGTGACGCGTTGACCACGACCGGCGCGGCGGACCGGGCCGGGCCGGTGACCATCGAGGTGGAGGAGCGGCCGTGACGCGGATCGACGATCTCGTGGTGATCGGCGCGGGCCCGTACGGGCTGTCCATCGCCGCCCACGCGGCGGGCGCGGGGCTCGGCGTACGGCTGCTGGGCCGGCCCATGGCCTCGTGGCGCGACCACATGCCCGACGGCATGTACCTGAAGTCGGAGCCCTGGTCCTCCAACCTGTCCGCGCCGGACGGGCGGTACACCCTCGCCGATTACTGCGCCACGCGCGGACTGGCCGCGGAACACGGCACTCCGCTGCCGATCGACACGTTCAGTGCGTACGGGATGTGGTTCGCCCGGCAGGCCGCACCGGAGGTGGAGGAGGTGACCGTCACGGAGGTGACCCCGCAGGGCGACGGCTTCCGCGTCCGCACCGCCGAGGGACCGCCCCTGCTCGCCCGTACGGTCGCCCTCGCGGTCGGGGTGATGCCCTTCGTCCACCACCCCGAGGGGCTGCGCGAGCTCCCGCCCGCCCACTACTCGCACAGCAGCGGCCACCGCGACCTGACCCGCTTCGCCGGCCGCGAGGTCGCGGTGCTCGGGGGCGGGCAGGCGGCCCTGGAGACGGCCGCCCTGCTGGCCGAGCAGGGCGCCCGGCCGTGCCTGGTCGCCCGGCGCACCCGGCTGAACTGGAACACCGTCCCGCAGCCCCTGGACCGGCCCGCGCTGCGCGCCCTGCGCGATCCGCACAGCGGCCTCGGCACCGGCTGGCGCAGCTGGGTGTGGTCGGAGCTGCCCTGGGCGGTGCGCCGGCTGCCCGCGCCCACCCGGGAGCGGATCGCGGCGACCGCGCTGGGTCCGGCCGGCGCCTGGTGGCTGCGGGACCGCTTCGAGCGCCGCGTGCCCGTCATGCTCGGACACCGGCTGCACCGGGCGGTCGCGGTGGGCGAGCGGACCCGGCTGGGGCTGTCCACCCGGGCGGGGGAATCCGTGGTCCTCGACGTCGCGCACGTCATCGCGGCCACCGGCTTCGTCCCGGACCTGGCCCGGCTGGAGCTGCTCGACGCGGGGCTGCGGGCGGGGCTGGAGACCGTGGGGCGCAGCGGGGCGCCGGAGCTGAGCCACTGCTTCGAGTCCTCGTGGCCCGGGCTGTTCTTCGCGGGGCTGCTGACGGCTCCCTCATTCGGCCCTTCCATGCGATTCGTGCACGGCGCGGGCTTCACGGCGGGGAGACTGGTGAGAGGAGTCCGCAAGCGCCTCGGCGCCCGGGGTCCGCGGCCGGGCTCCACCGGTGTCGCCCGGTTCGACAGGGCCGCTTCCCCCGGGCGTCCTCCGGGGGTACCCCCAGGGCATCCGACGACGTATCTGCGGTGAGATCCGCGGTGAGAGGGGTCCGTGATGAGCGCGGAGCGAGCACAGGGCCGCGGCTGGGTACGCATTCCCGCCAGCCGCGCGGAACAGCCCGCCACGACGGCCAGGGCCGGCGGGTTCGAGCGCGCCCCGCACGCGGCTCCGTACGCGGGGCCGTACGGGGGTCCGTACGCGAGCGCCCCGGCCGCCGACCCGGCCACGATCTACCTCTCGGTCGTCAAGCGCTGGCGGGAGGCCGGGCGCACCCTTCCGGGGCATCCTGACGAGGAGTGGGAGCGGCTGATCTCGCAGCCGTGCTGGCCCGGCCGTTAGGTGGTGTGGAAGGTGGCAGCGGCGGAGCGCGAGGGACCGGAGCCGGTCCGGCGGACCCCGGTGACCGCGCCGGGGGAGCGGCTCGCGCTGAACGGCATGGGCAGCTTCGAGTGGGACCTGGACGCCGGGACGGTGGAGCTGGACGAGGCCGCGATGGCCGTCTTCGACCTGGGGCCGGAGGAGTTCGACGGCACCCCGGAGGGGGTCGCGCTGCACGTCCGGCCGGAGGACGGGGTCCGGCTGACCGAGGCCATCGCGGGGGTCCTGGAGAGCGGCGGGGACACGTACGGCGCGTACTTCACGGTGCAGCGGCGCGACGGCCTGGACCAGTGGACGCACACCTCGGGCCGGGTGCTGCGGGACGGCGAGGGGCAGTCGCGGCGCATCGTGGGGATCGTCCGGGACGCGACGGCGGAGCTGGCCCACGCGACGCTGCTGCGCAAGCTGGAGGCGGCGCGCGCCCAGCAGACGACGATCGTGCAGCGGACCACGGAAGCCCTGTCGAGGGCGGTGACGGTGGACGACGTCACGGCCGCGCTGACCGGCGCGGGCGCGCTGGAGCGGCTCGGTGCGGACGGGCTGGCCCTGGGGCTGGTCGAGGGCGGCACCATCAAGATCATCGCGCTGAGCGGGGAGTCGCTGGAGATCCTCAGCGAGCGGCGGTTCACCCGGCTGGACGGCACCCTCCCGCTGTCGCACGCGGTGCTCACCCGGCAGGCACGTTTCGTCACCTCGCTGTCCGAGCTCGGCGGGGAGTTCCCGCTGCTCGCGGACTACCTGAACCGGATCCGGTTCGACGCGGCCGCCTACCTGCCGCTGATCGCGCAGGCCAAGGCCATCGGCGGGCTGGTGCTCTTCTACCGGCGGCGCAGCGAGTTCAGCCCGGAGGAGCGCAACCTCTGCCTGGGCCTGGCCGGCATCGTGGCGCAGTCCCTCCAGCGGGCGCTCCTCTTCGACCAGGAGCGGGAGTTCGCGACGGGCCTGCAGGCCGCCATGCTGCCGCGGCGGATCCCGGAGATCACCGGCGGCGAGATCGCGGTCCGCTACCACGCCGCCTGGAGCGGGCGGGAGGTCGGCGGGGACTGGTACGACGTGATCTCGCTGCCCCGCGACCGCGTCGGCATCGTGGTGGGCGACGTACAGGGCCACGACACGCACGCGGCGGCCATCATGGGCCAGCTGCGCATCGCGCTGCGGGCGTACGCGGGGGAGGGTCACCCGCCGTCCACCGTGCTGGCCCGGGCCTCGCGCTTCCTCGCCGAACTGGACACCGAGCGCTTCGCCACCTGCATGTACGCGCAGGTGGACCTGGAGACCGGAGGCGTACGGGCGGTCCGCGCGGGCCATCTCGGACCGCTGATCCGGCACACGGACGGCCGTACCGGCTGGCCCAAGGTGCGCGGCGGCCTGCCGCTGGGGCTGGCCTCGGTCTTCGAGCAGGAGGAGTTCCCCGAGACCCGGCTCGACCTGGTCCCCGGGGAGACGCTCGTGCTGTGCACGGACGGCCTGGTGGAGGAGCCGGGCACGACCATCACCCAGGGCATGGAGGCCCTGGCGCAGGCGGTGCGCAGCGGCCCGCAGGCGCCCGAGGCACTCGCCGACCACCTCTCGGACCGGCTCTGGGAGCGCTGGGGCTCCGGCGACGACGTGGCCCTGCTGGTGCTGCGCCGGGCCCCCGACCCGGGCACCCACCGGGCGCCGCGCATCCACCAGTACGTCCACCAGGCCGACCCTGAAGGCCTCTCGGAGGCCCGGTACGCCCTGCGCCAGGCCCTGCGCGACTGGGGCATGCCGGAGCTCGCCGACGACGTGGAACTGGCGGCCGGGGAGCTGCTGGTCAACGCCCTCCTGCACACCGACGGCGGGGCGGTGCTGACCATGGAGGTGCTGCCGGAGCCGGTCCGGCGGATCCGGCTGTGGGTCAAGGACCGCTCCAGCGTGTGGCCGCGCCGGCGCACTCCGGGCGAGGCGGCCACCACGGGGCGCGGGCTGCTGCTGGTGGACGCGCTGGCCACGCACTGGGGCGTGGAGTCCCGGGGCGACGGCAAGGCGGTGTGGTGCGAGTTCACCGTCGGGGGCAGCCCCCGGAGCGTGGAGTGAGCGGATGGTCACCCCGGGTTGTGGGGCGCGGGAGACGGGGTGATGATGCCGTCCATGGAACGGATCGTGTTGTGCGCGGGCTGAACAAGGCCGCCGTGACGGGAGTCCTGGCCCTGGTCCTGCTGGCGGCCGGAGCGCCGACCGTCGTGGACTGGACGACAGGGCGTCCGCACGCGGACGCCGAGTGCCGCTCGGTGGCCTTCATGTCGATGACGGACGTCGCCCCGGAGTGCCGCTGACGGTTCCGGGTCTGCTGGTCTGCTGGTCTGCTGGTCTGCCGGTCTGCCGGTCTGCCGGTCTGTCGGATCTGCCGGGCGCGCAGGGTGTTCCGGGGGTACCGGGCCCCGGGCGCCCGGCCCCGGCAGCGGCGGCTACCGGGCGGGCGCGTGCCACGGGCCCGTCGTCGTGCGGTCGCTCAGTGCCCCTCGCGGACCTGGACGTCCTTGCTGTCCTGGGCGACCGTGGTGACCGACCGCGGCATGAAGCCGGAGAGCCGGATCTCCTGGATCTCCCCGGTGACCCTCGCGTGACCCGGCCGCACGTGCACGAAGGAGACCGGCGCGTGGGCGACCCACGTGCGCTCCTTGCCGTCGCAGACGACCTCCTCCGCGCCGAGGCTGAGCCGGGTGCCGTCCTGGACGAGCGTCGCCTTGATCTGCATCGCCCCCTCGGGTGACGCCTGCTCGCAGTGGTAGCTGCCGGAAAGGGTGACGCTGCCGTCCTGCGCGAGGTGCGCGTGCGGGTGTACGGAAATGCCCTGGTTGAAAACGGTGGCCCCGGCCGGGACGGTGAATACCGTGGTGGCGGCCAGTGCGGAGAGGGCTGCCAGTGCCATTCGGCGGCCGGACATGCGCATTCTTCCTCCAGATGGGATCGGGGTGACGGGAATCCGCCGGAACGCATTGTGCTGGCAGTTGGCCGCAACCGGCCGCACGCACTCCGCGGGCGCACTCGTGTCGGTGAGTGCAATTGCCCGCTCGGGCGCGTGAGACTGACCGAAATACATCCCCGAAGGGATCCCGAATGCGTCAGTCCGCCGCTCGTCGCCACACCCCCGTCCTCGCCGCCGCCCTCCTCCCGCTGCTCCTCTTCGGTGCCACCGCCTGCCAGAGCGCTCCAGGGGAAGCCGCGCTCGCCCCGGCCGTGGCGCCCGCCGTCCCGGTGGACGACGGGGCGCCGGGCGGGGAGGCGCCCGTACGGCCCGCCGCGAAGGCCGCCCATGTGGGTGACTCCGTACGGGTGGACGGTGCGCAGGTCGGCCGGCACCTCCAGGCCGTGCTGGCCGCGTACGTGGACCCGGCGATCAGCGTCGAGAAGAACTACGCCCCGCCCGCCGGAAAGCGCTGGGTGGCCGCCCAGATGTCCTTCGTCAACGTGGGCGGGGCCTCGTACGGGGCGCTCGGACGCGTGTGGGCGCACGACAGCGCGGGGCAGCGCCACCCGGTCGTGTCCACCGGCGAGCTGACCACCGGCAAACCACTCGTCTTCGATTCCCTGGAGGTCGGTGAGCGGGCCGAGGGATGGGTGGTGTTCGAAATCCCGGAAAACGCGCGCATTGTGCGCCTCCAGTACCAGGACGCGAACATGCAGACGAATTCCGGAGGGGGATTCTGGGAGGTCTAGCCCGCCCGGGTGAAAGGCCGTGAAAGGCCCGGGGGCGGGACCACTAGGGTGCGGCGCATGACTTCTACTCAAGCCGAAATCGACAGGTCCCAGCTCGGCACCCTTTCGGTGCTCGCCTGGATCGGCGACCCCTCCGAGGCGCACGACATCCCGTACCTCCTCGCCTACACCCTCGGCGACGGCCCCAAGGGCCGGGAGGCCGGCGAGGCGGCGGCCCGCGGGCTGCTGGAGGAGATCGGCCTGCCCATCGGCGACGTCGTCATGGACGGCACCCGCAACCCGGCCGCCTTCCCGGTGCAGATCCTGCTGGAGGGCGACCAGATCGCGCTCACCCTGCCCGGGATGAACGCGACGTGCACCGCCCCCAAGGAGTGGGTCGCCGCCGCGGACGAGAGCGGGCAGGCCTACTTCCTGTTCGCCACGCGCGCCTGGCCCGAGGCGGTCCCCGGCCAGCCGGTCGACGCGGAGACCCTGCAGGCGTTCGCGGGCGACGAGTCCGTGCTCACGGGCAGCGCCCACTGCGTCCTCGCCGTGCGGCGCCTGCAGAAGTAGCCGCACCCCCGGGTGCCGCCACCACCCGCTCCGGCCGCCGGGCTCCCAGCCCGCCCGGTGGCCGGTCCCGCTCCCTCCGGGCGGCGTCAGGGGCGTTCGAAGGCGAACTTGAGCGAACGGACCCGGTTGTCGAAGTTCGACCCGGCCAGGTCCGGCAGACCCACCGCCCGCAGCCCCACCGGCCGGGTGAGCAGCTCGCGGAAGAGCGCCTTCATCTCCACCCGGGCCAGGTGCGCGCCCAGGCAGAAGTGCGGGCCGCCGCCGCCGAACCCCAGGTGCGGGTTGGGCGAGCGGGTGATGTCGAAGGCGTCCGGATCGGGGAAGACCGCCTCGTCGCGGTTGGCGGACGCGTAGTACAGCACCACCTTGTCGCCCGGCCGGAACACGTGCCCGTCCATGGTGTGCTCGGCGGCCACCGTCCGGCGGAACTGGATGATCGGCGTCGAGTGGCGGATCATCTCGTCCACCGCGCCGTCCGCGTACTTCTCGAAGTCCGAGAGCAGCAGGTCCCGCTGGTCCGGGTGGTCGGTGAGCAGCGTCAGCCCGTGGGTGATCGCATTGCGGGTGGTCTCCACCCCGGCGACCATCAAGAGGGAGAAGAAGGCACCGAGTTGGCGGGCCCCGAGGGCTTGGCCGTCCACGTTCGCGCAGACCAGCGCCGAGATCAGGTCGTCGGTGGGGTTCTTGCGCCGCTCCCGGCCGATGCCCGCCACCATCCGCTGCATGCGGGCGAGCGCGCGCAGCCCGCGCCCGGGCATCCGCAGCCGGGCCGTCAGTCCCCGTTCCACGCCGATGTTCTCCGAGGCGTGGTTGACGCGGTCGGCGATCTCGGCGCGGTAGTGCTCCGGGATGCCCATCATGTTGCAGATGACGTCCAGGGGGAGCCGGGAGGCCACCGCCGAGACGAACTCGTCCGGTTCGTCGGCGAGCACGTCGTCCACGATGCGGGCCGCCACCGCGTGGATGTCCTCCTCGGCCGCGGCCAGCAGGCGGGGCGTGAACGCCCGCTGGACGATCTTGCGGAGCTGGGCGTGGTCGGGGCCGTCGAGATTGACCATCGAGTCACCGAACAGCGCCCGGACCCAGCGGGCCGGTTCGGGGGTGGTCACACCCGGGGCGCTGGCGAATACCTTCGGGAGGCGACTGGCCTCCTGCACCTGGGCGTGCCGGACGAGCGCCCAGTGCCCGGTCCCTTCGGGGACGAAGACGGGCGCGCCTACGGCTCGCAGGCGGGCGAAGGCGGCGAGTCGGTGGGCGGGCGGCTGCTGCCAGAAACCGGGCTCGGCCAATTCCCTGCCGGGGTCTTCGCCGGGGCGTTGTGGGGGGAGAGTCATGGCCTGGAAACGGTGACGGGGGCGCGGGAGTGACGGTTCCGCGCGGCCCGTCTGCCGGGGCTCCGCCCCGAACCCCGCGCCTCAAGCGCCGGCGGGGCTGAATTGGCCGGGCCTCGTCGACAGGGTCACGCCGACCGCCACGGTCGCGGTCGACACCAGGCCAGCCCAGAGCACGGCGTACGGCCCCGTCCACATGCAGGCCAGTACGGCGAGCGCAGCGACCGGCAGCACCAGCTGCTCCGCGAGGCCGCGCTTGAAGTGCCGGGAGTGCAGCAGCCACACCATCAGCAGGAACAGCGCGGCCGGCACGGTCACGGCCGCGTTGGCCGCGACCTGGGAGATGTGCGCCTTGTGGACCGCGTGCTCCACCGCGACCTCGATGCCCGCGCCGATCGCCGCACCCGAGGCGAAGATCAGCAGGTGGCCGTACCCCCACGGGATCGCCTCGCGGTTGGAGGTCAGGTGCTCGTGCATCGGTACGGCGAAGTAGATCCACCACGCGGCGAACACGATCAGCAGCCCGCCCGCGGCGATGGGCAGCAGGAGGTCGAGGGCCTCGTGCTCGTCGAGCGCGGACTTGACCGCGACCGTGCTCGCGGCGATCGTCTCGCCGAGCACGATGATGGTGAACAGGCCGTACCGCTCCACGATGTGGTGGGCGTGCCAGGGGGTCTGGTGCCCGCGTTCGGCGATCACCGGAACCAGCAGCTCGCAGGCGGCCACGACCAGGAACAGCCACCGCTTCCAGTCGTTCGGGGCGAACAGCAGTGCCACCCAGCCGAGCTGGCAGAGCACCAGTCCGGTCGCGTACTTCAGGGCTGCCGTGCGGGCCGCGCCGGTCTCCCCGGAGGCCGCCCGCAGCCACTGCGCCGTCAGCGCGACGCGCATGATGATGTAACCGACGACGGCGACGGTCCAGTCGTTCTCGTCGAAGGCCCGGCTCACCCCGGCCGCGTAGACGAGGACGCCGGCGATCTGGACGAGGGTCGCGATCCGGTAGGGCACGTCGTCGCAGTCGTAGGCGGAGGCGAACCACGTGAAGTTCATCCACGCCCACCACACGCCGAAGAAGACGAAGAAGTAGCCGATCACCCCGGTGACGGGATGGCCCTCGGCCAGCGAGTGCACCAGCCGCTGCCCGCACTGCGCGATCGCCACGACGAAGCAGAGGTCGAAGAACAGCTCCAGGGGGGTGGCCGCGCGGTGGTCCTCGTGGCGGCTGCGTGCGGTCATGGGGGAGTAGGCCATACCGGCCAGGAGACCAGAGGGACCGGCCTGCGGCAGGCCGGACGCGCTGCGGGCGCCGCGCGTGTGCCCCGGGCGGCGGGGCGGGGCGCACGGGCGGCGGGCGCGGCAGCGACCAACGCACTGGGGGCGACGGGACCTTGTCCCGTGGCCCCGAGTGCCTTCTCCTCTGCCGCGGGGTGCCCCCGGGACCGGAGCCTGGACAGGTCAGCATCCTTCTCGCAGTTCAGGACCCCCGCCATGAGCTCCGCCACGCAGGAAGTACAGAGGCAGCTGCCGATCGCCGACCCGGCGCAGTACCGACCGGGCCGCACCATCACGCAATGGTCGCCGGAGGATCCGGCCTTCTGGCGCTCCACCGGCAAGAAGGTCGCGACCCGCAACCTGTGGATCGCGGTGCCGGCCCTGCTGGTGGCCTTCGTGGTCTGGCAGGTCTGGAGCATCACGGCGACCAACCTGAAGGACGTCGGCTTCGGCTTCACCCAGTCCCAGCTGTTCTGGCTCACCGCGGTCCCCGGCATCACCGGAGGCACGGCCCGGATCTTCTACACCTTCCTCGGCCCGATGATCGGCCAGCGCCGGTTCACGGCGATCTCCACGGTCGTACTGGTCGTGCCGCTGCTGTGGCTGGGCTTCGCGGTGCAGAACACGGACACCTCGTACGGCACGATGGTCGCGATCGCCGCGCTGTGCGGCATCGGCGGCGCGAACTTCTCCTCCTCGCTGGCCAACATCGGCTTCTTCTACCCCAAGCAGGAGAAGGGCAATGCGACCGGGATCAACGGCGGCCTGGGCAACCTCGGCGTGTCCGTGGTCCAGCTCCTCACCCCCATCCTGATCACCTCGTCGGTGCTGGCCATCGGCGCGGGCCAGAAGAAGGCGAACGGGTCGGAGATCTACCTCCAGAACGCCGCCTTCGTGTGGGTGCCGGTCGTGATCGTCCTGGCCCTGGTGGCCTGGTTCGGGCAGAACGACCTGAAGGTCGCCTCCACCCCCTTCAGCCAGCAAAAGATCATCTTCAAGCGCAAGCACAACTGGCTGATGACCTGGCTCTACGTCGGCACCTTCGGCTCCTTCATCGGCTTCGCGGCGGCGCTCCCGCTGCTGATCAAGACCACCTTCCCGGCGTACTCGGTGGCCACCTACGCGTGGATGGGCCCGGCGCTGGGTGCGCTGGCCCGCTGGGCGGGTGGCTGGATCGCCGACAAGCTGGGCGGTGCCCGGGTGACGATCCTGTCCTTCGTGGGCATGGCCGCGTCGATCATCGGCGTGACTTCCTGCCGGCCGGCTCCGACCAGGGCTCCTTCGCGGGCTTCTTCCTCTGTTTCCTGTCGGCGTTCTTCTTCTCGGGCATCGGCAACGGCTCGACGTTCCGCCAGATCCCGGTCATCTTCCGGGGCCGGCACCTGAAGGGCCTGACGGAGGGCACCCCGCAGTACGCGGCCGCCCTGAAGCAGGCGGAGATCGAGTCGGGCGCGGTGACCGGCTTCACGGCCGGCATCGCCGCCTACGGCTTCTTCTTCATCCCGGCGATGTTCGCCAACTTCTCCGTGACGAGCGCGATGTGGGGCTTCGTGGCCTTCTACGCCTCCTGCATCGTGGTGACCTGGTGGTTCTACGCCCGCAAGGGCGCCGAAGCCCCGAGCTGAAAGGTCAGCCCCGCCGGCGTTTGAGGCGCTGGGGGTCCCCCCGGACGGAGTCTGGGGGAGGGCTCGGGGTCCGGCCCCCGCAACGGCGCCGCAGACGCCTCCCGCGCGAAATCTTGTGAAGATTTTCACAAGCGCGCGAGGGGCTTTCGGCCCGCGCGAAACCCCAGGTCAGGGCTGAGGCAGTCGTCCCGGCGACCCGACCGCCGGGACTTCCGACCCCCAGGTCAGGACCATCGCGGCGGCAAATGATCGATCAAAAGGCGTGCAATGGACACAAGCAATGAGGCGACTCGAAGAAGGTGCGGGCGATGACTGCCACCCCTGCGGAGACCACGAGGAACGGCGAGGCCTGGGACGGCTTCAAGGGCGGACTCTGGCGCGACGCCGTCGACGTCCGCGACTTCATCCAGCGGAACTACACGCCGTACGAAGGCGACGACGCCTTCCTCGCCGGCCCCACCGCCCGCACCACCGCCGTGTGGGAGGCCATCACGGACAAGTTCCCGGAGGAGCGCGAGAAGGGCGTCCACGACATCGCCCACGACATCCCGTCGACGATCACCGCGCACGCCCCCGGCTGGATCGACCGTGACAAGGAGCTGATCGTCGGCCTCCAGACCGACGCCCCGCTCAAGCGCGCGATCATGCCGTACGGCGGCTGGCGGATGGTCGCCGGCGCCCTGGAGACGTACGGCTACCCGGTCTCCGAGGAGCTGGAGAAGGTCTTCACCGAGTACCGCAAGACCCACAACACCGGTGTCTTCGACGCCTACACGCCCGAGATCCGCGCCGCCCGCAAGGCCGGCATCGTGACGGGCCTCCCCGACGCGTACGGCCGCGGCCGCATCATCGGCGACTACCGCCGCGTGGCGCTCTACGGCGTCGACCGTCTGATCGCCTTCAAGGAGGAGGAGAAGGAAGAGCTGAACTCCCTCCCGGCGGGACACCGTTCGCTGGAGGAGACGATCCGCCTGCGCGAGGAGCTCTCCGAGCAGATCCGCGCGCTCGCCGAACTCAAGGCGATGGCCGCCTCCTACGGCCACGACATCTCCCGGCCCGCCGCCACCGGCCGCGAGGCCGTCCAGTGGCTGTACTTCGCCTACCTGGCCGCCGTGAAGGAGCAGAACGGCGCCGCCATGTCGCTCGGCCGCACCTCCACCTTCGTCGACGTCTACCTCCAGCGCGACATCGAGGCCGGACTCCTGACGGAGGAGCAGGCCCAGGAGCTCGTCGACGACTTCATCATCAAGCTCCGCATCGTGCGCTTCCTGCGCACCCCCGAGTACGACGAGCTGTTCTCCGGCGACCCGACCTGGGTCACCGAGTCGATCGCCGGCATGGGCGAGGACGGCCGCCCGCTGGTCACCCGGACCTCCTTCCGCTACCTCCAGACCCTCTACAACCTGGGCCCGGCCCCCGAGCCGAACATGACGGTCTTCTGGTCGCCGCGGCTGCCGCAGGGCTTCAAGGAGTTCTGCGCCCGCGTCTCGATCGACACCTCCTCGGTGCAGTACGAGTCCGACGAGCTGATGCGTCCGCGCTTCGGCGACGACACCGCCATCGCCTGCTGCGTCTCCGCGATGCCGGTCGGCAAGCAGATGCAGTTCTTCGGTGCCCGCGTGAACCTCGCCAAGACCCTCCTCTACGCGATCAACGGCGGCCGCGACGAGAAGTCCGGCGCCCAGGTCGGGCCCGAGACCGGCGCCCTCACCTCCGAGGTGCTGGACTACGACGAGGTCATGGCCAAGTTCGACGAGCAGATGGAATGGCTCGCCGCGACCTACGTGCACGCCCTCAACGTCATCCACTACAGGCACGACAAGTACGCGTACGAGCGCATCGAGATGGCCCTGCACGACCGCGACGTGCGCCGCACCATGGCCTGCGGCATCGCCGGCCTGTCGGTCGCCGCCGACTCCCTGTCCGCCATCAAGCACGCCGAGGTCACCGCGGTGCGCGACGAGAGCGGTCTGGTCACCGACTACCGCGTGGAGGGCGCGTACCCGGCGTACGGCAACAACGACGACCGCGTCGACGACATCGCGGTGTGGTTGGTCGAGGAGTTCATGAGGAAGGTGCGCGGGCACGAGACGTACCGGGGCGCCGAGCACACCCAGTCCGTGCTGACCATCACCTCGAACGTCGTCTACGGCAAGAAGACCGGCAACACCCCGGACGGGCGCCGGGCCGGCGAGCCCTTCTCCCCGGGCGCCAACCCGATGAACGGACGCGACACCCACGGGTACGTCACCTCCGCGCTGTCGGTCGCGAAGCTCCCGTACCAGGACGCCGAGGACGGCATCTCGCTGACCAGCACGGTCACCCCCGACGGCCTCGGCCGCACCCCCGAGGAGCGGATCGGGAACCTGGCGGGCGTGCTCGACGGCTACATGGCGAGCGACGGCTTCCACATGAACGTGAACGTCCTCGACCGGGACACGCTCAGGGACGCCATGGAACACCCGGAGAAGTACCCGCAGCTGACCATCCGGGTCAGCGGCTACGCGGTGAACTTCGTCCGCCTCACGCGGGACCAGCAGCTCGACGTGCTGAACCGCACCTTCCACGGCTCGCTGTAGAGCCCGCGCCCGAGCGGGACACCCGACAGGAACGCCCGACAGGAACAGGAGTGCCCGCCATGACCGTCCTCCTCGGCTCGAACACCACCCGCGCCGTCACCCCGGCGGCGGCCGTGACCCGGCGGCCGAGCGAGGGCTCGGTGCACTCCTGGGACCTGTCCACCGGCGTCGACGGACCGGGCACGCGCTTCGTCACCTTCCTCTCCGGCTGCCCGCTGACCTGCCTGTACTGCCACAACCCCGACACCTGGAAGATGCGGGGCGGGAAGCGGACCTCGGCCGACGACGTGATCGCCGAAGCCGCCAAGTACCGCAGGTTCATCGCCGCGTCCGGCGGCGGGGCCACCGTCTCCGGCGGCGAGCCGCTGCTCCAGCCCGTCTTCTCGGGGGAGCTGCTGCACCGGATGAAGCACGAGCTGGGTCTGCACACCGCCCTGGACACCTCCGGGTTCCTCGGCGCACGCGCCACCGACGCGCTGCTGCGCGACGTGGACCTGGTCCTGCTCGACATCAAGTCCTGGGACCGGGACACGTACCGGAAGGTCACCGGCCGGCCGCTGCGGCCCACCCTGGACTTCGCGCAGCGCCTCGCGGACCTCGGCAAGGAGGTGCACCTGCGCTTCGTGCTGGTGCCGGGCCTGACCGACGCGCGCGAGAACATCGAGGGCGTCGCCGCCTTCGCGGGCTCCCTCGGCAACGTCTCGCGGGTCGACGTGCTGCCCTTCCACAAGCTCGGCGAGGGCAAGTGGCAGGCGCTGGACATGAACTTCACGCTGCGCGACACCCCGTCGCCCACGGCGGAGCAGATGGCCGGGGCGAGGGCGATTTTCGCGGCGCGGGGACTGACGGCGGTGTGACCCCGTTCGGCCTAATGACAGGTATGACATAGCGGGCCGAACCGGTATAGATCACCTAGCTTGGTGCTGTGCCCGAGCCATCAGAAGCCCTTGCCGCCCCGCCCCCGCCCCCCGGGGCCGCAGGCGCCGCCGAGGCCACGGAGACCCAGCCGGCCCCGCCCCCGCCAGCCCCGGGCGCACGGCGGTCGGTCACCGCGCGGGCCACCCTGGCCGGCACCGTCGTCTCGCTCCTGCTCGTCGCCGCGATCGTGCTGGGCAGCCGGCTGCTGCGCGACTTCGACTCGGCGCTGCTGCCGTACGCCGTGGCCACCGTCTTCCTGGCCTTCGGCGTGGCCTACCGGTACACGGTCTGGGTCTCCGCGCCCGGCGCGCGCCGCCTCTTCAAGAAGGGCTTCGGCAGCTTCTTCTCGGCCGACAACTTCCGCAAGGCGCCCACCGCCCTGCCGAGGATGATCGCCACCTACCTCGGCTTCCAGAAGTTCCTCGGAGCCCGCTCGCGCGGCCGCTGGGCCGCCCACCAGCTGATCTTCTGGGGCTGTCTGCTGGCCGCCGCCATCACCTTCCCGCTGACCTGGGGCTGGTTCACCTTCACCTCCGACAGCGGCGCCGGCCCCGGCTACGAGATGCGGATCTGGGGCTACAAGGTGATCGGCTTCAACGCCCTGAACGTCCTGGGCTGGCTGATGTTCCACGGCCTGGACATCGCCGCCGTGCTCGTCATCCCCGGGGCCTCGTACTTCCTGTGGCGCAGGATGAAGGACCGCGGAGCCATCACCGGGCAGCGCTTCGCCTACGACCTGCTGCCGCTGATCTGCCTGATCGTGATCTCCGTGACGGGTCTGCTGCTGACCTTCTCGTCGATCTTCCTGCACGGCGGCGGCTACGAGTTCCTGGCCATCCTGCACATGGTGTCGGTGGTGTTCACCCTCATCTACATCCCGTTCGGGAAGTTCTTCCACATCGTCCAGCGCCCGGCCGCCGTCGGCATGCAGCTGTTCAAGTACACGGCCCGCCAGGACGAGCAGGTCTTCGCCTGCAAGCGCTGCGGGGAGCCCATCGACACCACCCCGTACGTGGAGAACCTGCGCGGCACGATGCAGGACCTGAAGCTCGACTTCAACGCCTTCGTCGAATACTGCCCGCGCTGCAAGCGGGTCCTGCGCGGCAACGCCTACCTGACCCACGTCAAGAAGGGCTTCAAGTGACCGCGACCGACCCCGCCGAGGCCGGGTCCCGGCCCGTGTCGATCCCCCTCGACCCCTCCATCGCCCCGCCCGGCACCCGCAACTTCCGCGACGCGGGCGGCATCCCCGCCGACCAGTGGCACGCCGACCAGAACGGCGAGACCCTCGTCCCCACCCACTGCTGCTTCTGCGGCGTGCAGTGCGGCATGTACCTGCGCGTGGACCGGGGCGGCAAGGTCTTCGGCGTGGAGCCCCGCAACCACGACATCAACCGGATGCGGCTGTGCCCCAAGGGGATCAACGCCTACCAGCAGGTCAACCACCCCGACCGGCTGACCGCACCGCTGCTGCGCCGCTCCCGGGACGAGGAGTTCCGCGAGGCCTCCTGGGAAGAGGCCCTGGACTTCACGGTCTCCGAGATCCGCCGGATCCAGGGCGACCACGGCAACGACGCCTTCGGCCTGCTCGGGGGCGCCAGCCTCTACTCCGAGAAGACCTACCTGGTCGGCAAGTTCGGCCGGGTCGCCCTCAAGACCCGGCACGTCGACTACAACGGCCGTCTGTGCATGGTCAGCGCCGCGGGCGCCAACAAGCTGTCCTTCGGCATCGACCGGGCCGCCAACCCCTTCTCCGACATCCTCCTCACCGACTGCCTGCTCATCGCCGGGTCGAACGTGGGGGAGTGCTTCCCGGTGATGACCCAGTACGTCTGGGGAGCCCGGGACCGGGGCGCCGCCCTGATCGTCGTCGACCCGCGGGAGACGGCCATCGCCCGCACCGCCGACGTCCACGTCGCCCTCAAGCCCGGCACCGACTCGGCCTTCTTCAACGCCGTGCTCCACGTGATCGTCGCCGAGGGCCTGACCGACGAGCCGTACCTCGCCGCCCACACCACCGGGTGGGACGAGGTCAGGAAGACCGTCCAGGACTACCCGCCCGCCCGTTCCGCCGAGATCTGCGGGATCCCCGAAGCGCAGATCGTCCAGGTGGCCCGGATGTTCGGCGGCGCCGACAAGGCCATGGCCTTCCACGCGCGCGGCGTAGAACACCACTCGCAGGGCGTCGAGAACTGCCTGTCCATCATCAACATGTGCGTCGCCACGGGAAACCTCGGCAAGCCGGGCGCCGGCTACGGCACCATCACCGGCCAGGGCAACGGTCAGGGCGGCCGCGAGCACGGCCAGAAGGCCGACCTCCTCCCCGGCGGCCGGTCCATCACGAACGAGGAACACCGCCGCCAGATCTGCCGGATCTGGGGCATCGAGGAGTCCGAACTCCCACCCGCCGGCACCTCCATGATGGAGATGGTCTGGCAGATGCAGCGGCGCGAGATCCGCGGTCTGATCGGCATCTGCAACAACCCCTTCGTCTCGCTCCCCAACTACGCCACGGTCAAGCAGGGCTACGACACCCTCGAATTCCACGCACAGTTCGACTTCTTCCTCTCCGAGACCGCGACCAACGCCCACGTGGTCTTCCCCGTCACCGTGTGGGCGGAGGACGAGGGCGTCATGGCCAACACCGAGGCCCGCGTCGTCAAGCACAACAAGGCGCAGGAGCCCCCGGCCGGGGTGCGCACCGACACCTGGGTGATGTGCGAACTCGCCAAGCGCCTCGGCGCGGGCGACAAGTTCGCCTTCACGAGCTCCCGCGAGGTGTTCGAAGAGCTGCGCATCGCCTCCGCCGGCACGGTCAACGACTACTACGGCATCACCTACGAGCGCCTGGAGGAGACCGGCGGCATCATGTGGCCCTGCCCCTCCACCGACCACCCGGGCACCCCGCGCCTGTTCGAGGGCGGCAAGACCTACCACCCCGACGGCAAGATCCACATGCAGGTCGTCGAGTGGCACGCGCCGATGGACCCCTACACCGAGGAGTACCCCCTCTCCCTCACCACCGGCCGCACCGTCGCGCACTTCCTCTCCGGCAACCAGACCCGCCGTCTGGGAGCCCTCGTCGAACAGACCCCGCGCCCGTGGGTGGAGGTCCACCCCTCGCACGGCTACCGCAACGGCGATCCGGTCCGGGTGGTCACCCGCCGCGGCAGTGAGGTCTTCCCGGCCCTGGTCACCGAGGCCATCCGCCCGGACACCGTCTTCATCCCGTACCACTGGCCCGTACCGACGGCCGCGAACGCCCTGACCATCGACGCCCTCGACCCCCGCTCGAAGATCCCCGAGTACAAGGTCTGCGCCGCCCGGATCGAGCCCGCCGAGCGGATCGACGAGGTCCCCGCGCCGCCGACGGCCCCGGGCCACGAGGCCTATCCGGAGACCCAGGTCTCGCGCACCGATCCCCTGCCCCCCACGTCCTCGCAGGGACGTGGCACGGCGGAGAGGAGCTGACCCGCCATGATGGGCCGCACGATCTTCATCGACCCGGGTCGCTGCATCGGCTGCCAGGCCTGCGTCTCCGCCTGCCGCGAATGCGACTCGCACCGCGGCAAGTCGATGATCCACCTGGACTACACCGAGCCCGGCATGTCCGTCGCCTCCCTTCCGACCGTCTGCATGCACTGCGAGGACCCGGTCGCGCCCTGCGCCGAGGTCTGCCCCGCCGACGCGATCCTGGTGACCGCCGACGGTGTGGTCCAGCAGGCCGACACCACCCGCTGCATCGGCTGCGCCAACTGCGTCAACGCCTGCCCCTTCGGCGTCCCGAAGATCGACCTCCAGGCGAAGCTGCAGATGAAGTGCAACCTCTGCTACGACCGCACCGCCTACGGCCTGGCCCCCATGTGCGCCACCGTCTGCCCCACCGGCGCCCTCTTCTACGGAACCCCCGAAGAGCTCCAGGCCGAGCGCCCCGGCGTCCAGGTCGCGGACTCCTTCGCCTTCGGCGACGTGATGGTCAGCACCGGAGTGGCGATGGTCGTCCCCGCCGACAAGGTCCAGTGGCCCGTCCCCGGCGGTCTGCCCGTGGTTGAGATCAATGGAGTGGATATGCGCGAAGAGCATTCGAACAAGGGTGGCGGCGGGCGACGGGTGGGCGGAGTCGACGTCCGATGAGCGTGACCGAACAGCCCCCTCCGTCTCCCGTCCCGGGCCCCGAGCCCGACGGGGACGCTGCCGCCGACCAGCTGCGCGACCGGATCAGCGCCGACTCCCTCACCACCCGCCGTGACTACCTGCGGATCGTCGCCACCGTCTCCGGCGGTCTGGCCATCGGCGGTGTCGGCGTCGCCGCGGGCATCCTGCACCGGCACGGCGACAGCCAGACGCTGCCCGAGCCCAAGAAGGTCACCGACCAGCTGGCGCCGGGCCAGTCCGTGGCCTTCCGCTTCCCCGGCGACGAGGACCGGGCCCTCGCCGTACGGCTGGCCGACGGCTCCCTCGTCGGCTACTCCGCCGTCTGCACCCACCTGGCCTGCGCCGTGCTGTGGCGCGAGGACCGGGGCAGCGACGGGGAGCTGTACTGCCCCTGCCACGAGGACGTCTTCGACGCCCGTTCCGGCGAGGTGACCGCGGGCCCGCCGCCACGGCCGCTCCCCAGGATCTTCCTGACCGAACAGGCCGACGGCAGCGTCTGGGCCATCGCCACGGCCCGCTCGGGAGAGCCGGCCAAGGAGGCCCTCTGCCGGCAGTTCGGCGATTCCCACCCCTTGGCGGCCCAGCAGCTGGGCTGCCCCGGTGCGGGCCGGGCCGGGGCGAGCACCCCGCCCGAGAGGAGGCGGACATGAGCGACGCACAGCTGCCCCCGCGCCCGGAGTACCACCCGGGCAGTGCCCGGCCCCGGCTGAACCGGCCGGTGCGGGAGCGGTATCCGCAGATCCGCTCCACCAGCGGCTACGGAGACCCGCGGATCCGGCACACCGGCCCCGGCCCCGGGGCCGGCACCGAGCAGGAGCCGGAGCGCTCCTCGAAGCTGAACGCCCGTCTGACCCTGGCCCTCACCGTGGTCATCGGCCAGCTCTGGGCCCTCACCGTCACCGTCAACGAGTGGATGGAGGGCAACACCGGCACGGCCTGGTGGGGCGCGGGATTCCTGATCATGTCCTTCCTTGTCGTGATCGGACTGTGGCTCCTCGACCCGAAGGACCGATGACCATGTCCATACCCACACCCACGCCCACCCCGCGCCCGGTGCGCTCGCACCGGGCGGAGACCTACAAGCCCGGCGCCACCATCGGCGACTGGCGCCCCGAGGACGACGGCTTCTGGCAGGCGACCGGCCGCACGGTCGCCCAGCGCAACCTGTGGGTCTCGATCCCCGCGCTGATGCTCGGCTTCGTGGTCTGGCAGGTCTGGTCGGTCACCGTGGTCAAACTGAACGACGTCGGCTTCGCCTTCTCCAAGTCCCAGCTGTTCTGGCTGACCGCCATCCCCGGCATCACCGGCGGCACCTTCCGGATCCTCTACACCTTCATCGGGCCGATCTTCGGCGAGCGGAAGTTCACCGCGTTCAGCACGGTCATCCTGGTCGTGCCCATGCTGTGGCTCGGCTTCGCGCTCCAGGACAACGGCACCCCCTATTGGGAACTGGTGCTGATCGCGGCCGTCTGCGGCATCGGCGGCGCGAACTTCGCCTCCTCGATGGCCAACATCGGCTTCTTCTTCCCCAAGCGGGAGAAGGGCAGCGCCAACGGCCTCAACGGCGGTCTCGGCAACCTCGGCGTGAGCGTGGTCCAGCTCGTCGCCCCGCTGGTGGTCACCGCCGCCGTCCTGGGCGCCCCGGCGGGCGGTCCGCAGCACGACGCGAAGGAGAACACCGACATCTGGCTGCAGAACGGCGCCTTCCTGTGGGTGCCGCTGCTGGTCGTCATGGCGCTGCTCGCCTGGTTCCTGATGAACGACCTCAGGGTGGCCGCGGCCCCCTTCAGCCAGCAGAAGATCATCTTCAGGCGCAAGCACAACTGGCTGATGACCTGGCTCTACGTCGGCACGTTCGGGTCCTTCATCGGCTTCGCCGCGGGCCTGCCCCTGCTGATCAAGAACAACTTCGAGGCGCAGGGCTACCAGGCCACCACCTATGCGTGGATCGGCCCCTTCATCGGCGCGCTCATGCGCTGGGCCGGCGGCTGGCTCTCCGACAAGATCGGCGGCGCCAGGGTCACCATGCTGTCCTTCGTCGGGATGGCCGCCGCCCTGGTCGTGGTGATCTTCGCGCTGCCGTCCGGCGAGGACCAGGGCAGCTTCTGGGCCTTCTTCATCGGTTTCCTGGCGGCCTTCGCCTTCTCCGGCCTCGGCAACGGCTCGACCTTCCGGCAGATCCCGGTCATCTTCCGGGACCAGCACATGCGGGAGGCCGAGGGCAAGGGGCCCGAGGCGCAGGCCGCGGCCCTGAAGCAGTCGGAGATGGAGGCGGGCGCCGTCACCGGCTTCTCCTCCGCCATCGCCGCCTACGGCTTCTTCTTCATCCCCGCCATGTTCGCGGCGATGACCGTCACCAGCGCGATGTGGCTGTTCATCGGCTTCTACGCCAGCTGCCTCGCGGTGTGCTGGTGGTTCTACGCCCGCAAG
Source organism: Streptomyces sp. NPDC048424 (assembly GCF_040651555.1). Lineage (NCBI taxonomy): Bacteria > Bacillati > Actinomycetota > Actinomycetes > Kitasatosporales > Streptomycetaceae > Streptomyces > Streptomyces sp. NPDC048424. Next base: position 149,927 of record NZ_JBEZKE010000013.1, read on the forward strand.
GGCGCCGAGGCCCCCAGCTGAGCGGGGCCGCGGCCGGGGCCGGCCGTACCCTGGAGGCATGAGCAGCGCCCCCGACCCCGACCCGCAGTCCTCGCGTCCCACCCCCGCCGCCGGGGCAGAGCGGCCCCGGCCGAAGCCGAAGCTGGTCTTCGACGACCCGCTGGACCGGCAGTCCTCGGACGACACCGACCGGGGCTGGGGCGAGCGGCCGCCCGCCGGCGGAAGCGCGGCCGACCTGGCCCGCTTCCTCGACGAGAAGCCCCCGCACCACATCTGACCGGCCGAGGCCGCCGGTGCGGCCGGCCCGGTCAGGCCGGCCGGACCGGTCAGAACGCGTCGCGCGAACCCGACTGGCCGCTGCCGCCGCCGTTGGCGCGCTGCGCGACCAGCTCGTCCCGGATCTCCTTGAGGACCTCCAGCTCGGTGATCTCGACGAGCTCCTGGACGCCCTCCCGGGCCTTGCGGCGGGCCTCCTGCCGCGCGAGGTACTTCGCCATGGGCAGGACCATGAGGAAGTAGACGACCGCTGCGGTGATCACGAAGGTCAGCGTGGCGTTCAGCACCGAGCCCCAGAGGATCTCCACGCCCGTCGGCTGGCCGTTCGGGCCGACGCCGCAAGGGCTCTTGAGGCAGGACTTGTAGCCGTCCAGGCTCTGCGTGCCCACCGCGCCGATCACCGGGCTGATGAGCCCCTTGACCACCGAGTTCACGATGTTCGTGAACGCGGCGCCGATGACCACGGCCACCGCCAGGTCGACCACGTTGCCGCGCATCAGGAAGGCCTTGAAGCCTGCCAGCACGCTCTCCTTCTTCTTCTCGCTCACGACTGAGCCTCTCTTCACATCTGCCGAACACGGAGCCAACGGTTCCGAAAGCTACGGCAGTCCGGGCGCGTCGTGTCCAATCGGCCCCCACGTCAAGGTGAATTGACCGGCCGCGTGTGCGGGTCAACACAGCGTCACCGCCAGCCGCGTCACGGCGCCCGCGCCCACGAGATCCCGCGCGGTGTCCCGGGGTACGGACAGGACCACCAGCGCCCCGCCGTCCCCAACACCCTGCTCGGGACGGGGCACTTCGGCGACCCGGGCCCCCGCGGCCACCACCCTGGTCGGTCCGGCGCGTTCCGCCGCGACCACGTCGACCCGGTCCCCGGGCCGCAGCAGCCGCACCGTCGCGGCGTCCGCGATGCGCACCGGGGCCGACACCAGCCGCACCGCCGCGGGCGGTGCGCCGCCCTGCGCGGCCCGGGCCGGCGGTGGCGCGGCGCCCCGGGAGGCCTGCGCCTGCGCCCCGCCCACCGCCAGGGCCGCCGCCACGACGGCCAGTCCGGCCGAGGCGGCCCGCCGCCTGCGCCGCAGGGCCCGGCGCAGCCGGTCCCCGCCCCGCCCCACACGAAGCGGGGGGAACGGCGGGACCGGGCGCGCGGGGGGACACGCGGAGGGAATCGAAGAAGCCGTGGAACAACGGGACATGACGAACACCACCAGACCGAGTGAGTTGCTGTGCCCGGACCCGTCGCCCGGACACCTCTCACGATCCGGCCTCCCCTGGAATCCCGCCCGAGCCTGTGGACGATCCCCAGCCTGTGGACAACCCCGTCACCCGCAGGAGTCAACAGGCGGCCCGGGCCCGCCGCAGCGCGGCCACCGGGTCGGCGGCCCGGGCGATCGACCGGCCCACCACGACGTGCGAGGCCCCGGCCGCGAACGCGGCCTGGGCAGTTCCCGGCCGCGCGTGCCCGCCCGTCGCCCCGTCCGGCCCCGTCACCCCGTCCGGCCCCAGGGTCACGTCCGGCCCCAGGGTCACGCCCGGCGTGACGATCAGCCGCTCCGGACCCAGCAGTGCGCGCAGCACCCCGGCCTCCCGCGGCGAGGCGATGACCCCGTCGCATCCGGCGCCCACCGCCAGCCGGGCCAGCCGCAGCACCTGCTCCTCGGTGTCCGCCTCGATGCCGATGTCGGCGAGGTCGCCGGCGGTCATGCTGGTGACCACCGTCAGCGCGAGCACCCGCAGCCGCGGGAACTCCCGCGCCGCCTCCACCGCCGCGGCCATGATCCCCGTACCGCCCATGCCGTGCACGGTCACCATGGACGCACCCAGGGCCCCGGCCGCCCGCACGGCGCCGGCGACGGAGTTCGGGATCTCGAAGAGCTTCAGGTCGAGGAAGACCTCGTGCCCCCGCTCGACGAGGTCCCGCGCGAGTCCGGGGCCGGCGGCGGTCAGCAGCTCCAGGCCGATCTTGTAGAAGCGGCACGCGTCGCCGAGGCGCTCGACGAGCTCCTCGGCGGCCCGGCGGTCGTCGAAGTCGAGGGCGACGATGACCTCGCGGTCGGCGAAGGGGAAGTCCGTGTTCACGCCGTCATTGTCAGGTGCAGCCCGAGTGCGCCGAGGAGCCGGTCCGTGAGGTCCTCCGCGCAGGCCTCGGAGCCGGTGAGAGCGGCCCGGATCCCGTCCGCGTCGGCGGTCAGCCCGGCAGCGGCCGCCCAGTCGAGCGCGCCCGCCAGGGCCGCCTCCACGGGGAACCGCTCGACGGGTATCTCGTAGTCCTCGGCCGCGTCCCGGTTCAGCAGCGCCTTCCAGCGGCCCCCGGCGAAAGTGGCGGCCTCGACGAAGCCGACGTCACTGTCCAGGTAGGCCACCGTGAGCACCGGCGCCCCGGTCCGCCGCGCCAGCGCCGCCGCGGCGCCGTCCGGCTGGTCGGGGTAGTGCACGGCCGACCAGCCTCCGCCCAGGTCCTCGTCGCAGTCGACCGCGCACCCGGCCTCGGCCGCGAACTCCCGCAGCTCCGCCACCGTGGCATGCGCCACGGCCATCCCGCCCCAATTCCCCATGCGGGCAGACTAGGGAGTCTCACTGACAACGCAGCCGCGATGCCCGTGGCGGGCGGCGATCACGGCAGCTCGATGCCCAGGTCCCAGCCGTCGTGCGCGTGCGTGCACAGGCAGGCACGGGACTCCGTCGCCGGCAGGGCCGCCACCGCGTCGAAGAGGACCTCGCGCAGCCGGCCGACGTTCTCGCCGAACACCTTCAGGACCTCGGTGTGGGAGACGCCCTCACCCGTCTCGGCGCCCGCGTCCAGGTCCGTGACCAGGGCCATCGAGGTGTAGCAGAGCCCCAGCTCGCGCGCGAGGATCGCCTCCGGGTGCCCGGTCATCCCGACGACCGACCAGCCCGCGGCGGCGTGCCACTGCGACTCCGCCCGCGTGGAGAAGCGCGGCCCCTCGATGACGACCATGGTTCCGCCGTCCACCGGCTCCCAGTCCCGGCCCCGGGCCGCCGCGATCGCCACGGACCGGCCCACGGGGCAGTACGGGTCCGCGAAGGTGGTGTGCACGACGTTCGGCACGCTCCCGTCCGGCAGCGGCTCACCGTCGAAGAAGGTCTGCGCACGGGACTTCGTACGGTCGACCAGCTGATCGGGAACGAGCAGCGTGCCCGGTCCGTACTCGGCCCGCAGGCCGCCGACCGCGCACGGGCCCAGCACCTGGCGGACGCCGACCGAGCGCAGGGCCCACAGGTTGGCCCGGTAATTGATCTTGTGCGGCGGGACGGTGTGGCTGCGTCCGTGCCGGGGGAGGAAGGCCACCTGGCGGCCGGCCAGTTCACCCACGTACAGCGAGTCGCTCGGGGGCCCGTACGGGGTCTCCACCTGGACCTCGGTGACGTCCTCCAGGAAGGAGTAGAAGCCCGAACCGCCGATGACACCGATCTCTGCGTTCACCATGCGGCCCACCCTAACCGGGCATGCCGAAGGCCCCGCTGCCCGGTCAGGGCGGGCGGGGCCTCAGGTCGAAGCGATCAGGCGGCCGACGTGGAGCTGCTGCTCGAGGACGACGAGGACGTCGAGGAGGACGAAGCGGCGGGCGCGGCGGCGGTCGACGTCGTGGACGTGGACGAGCTCGACGCCGGCTTCGAGGCAGGGGTGCTGCTCGACGAGGCGCCACGGCTGTCGTTCCGGTAGAAACCGGAGCCCTTGAAGACGATGCCGACCGCGGAGAACACCTTCTTCAGGCGTCCGTCGCAGCTCGGGCACACGGTCAGCGCGTCATCGGTGAACTTCTGCACGGCCTCAAGGCCCTCACCGCACTCGGTGCACTGGTACTGGTAGGTCGGCACGAATTTCCTCCTGGCACTCTGACTCAATGAGTGCTAACGACGCTCCATGGTGACGTATTCCGGCGGATCAGTCCACCGTCACCGGCACGCGGTGACCCATCCCACGCTCGTTCACCCGGTTACGAGCGGCCGGCGCGGAGGCGTTCGGGCCCGCCGCGGCGGCCGGAGCGGCGGCCGGAGCAGCGGCCGCGGCCGCCGGCCCGGACGAGTTCACGATCCGGCTCGGGGCCTTCGGGGCCAGCTTCCCGCGCAGCGCCAGCAGGGTGGCCAGCGCGAGCGCGGTGGCGGCCATGGGCACCAGGAAGCCGTACGAGGAACCGTGCGCGTCCGTCAGGCGGCCGGCCAGCGTGACCGCGATGGCCTGACCGAAGGCGATCGAACCGGTCAGCCAGGTGAAGGCCTCGGTCCGGGCGCCCGCGGGAACCAGCTGCTCGACCATCGTGTAGCCGGTGATCAGCGCCGGGGCGATGAACAGGCCCACGACCAGGCCGAGTGCGCCCAGCAGGATCATCGAGTGGGCGGCCCACAGGACGGACGCGGCGGCGGTGAGGCCGATGTAGCCCAGGATCAGCCGGCGGCGCGGGCCGATCTTCCAGGCGACGGCGCCCATGGCGATGCCGGCGATCATGTTGCCGGCGGCGAAGACGCCGTAGAGCAGGCCGTTGGCGCCGGGGTTGCCGATCTCGTTGGAGAAGGCGGCGAGCGAGACCTGCATGCCGCCGAAGACGGCGCCGATCCCGAGGAAGGCGAAGATCAGGACGCGCAGGCCCGGGAAGGACAGCGCGAAGGCGCGCTTCTCACCGGTGGCCGACGGGGCGTGCGGCTTGGGCTGGGTGGCGCGACGGGCCGCGAAGAGCAGGCCGCCGAGCAGCGTCAGCGTGGCCTCGGTGACCAGACCGGCCGCCGGGTGGACGCCGGTGCACAGGGCGGTCGCGAGGACCGGGCCGACGACGAAGGTGAACTCGTCGGTGACGGACTCGAAGGCGGCGGCCGTGGGCAGCAGCGGCGAGCCCTCCAGCTTGGCGGCCCAGCGGGCCCGGACCATCGGGCCGACCTGCGGCACCGAGGCGCCGGTGGGGACGGCGGCGATGGCCAGCGCCCAGACCGGGGCGCCCAGGAGGGCGAGCGCGGCCAGGCCGCTGACGGCGGCGGCGTGCGCGAGGACCACGGGGAGCAGGACGGCGCTCTGGCCGAAGCGGTCGGTGAAGATGCCCATCAGGGGGGCGGAGAGGGCCATCGAGACGCCGGTGACGGCGGCGACGATGCCGGCGCTGCCGTAGGAACCGGTGGTGTGCTGGACCAGCAGCAGGATGCTGATGGTCAGCATGCCGAAGGGGAGACGCGCTGCGAAGCCGGGAAGTACGAAGCCGAGGGCACCGGGCGTGCGCAGGAGCTGTCCGTAGCCGGGGCGGGCGGAGTTGTCGGTCGTGACCGCGGATGTCACGGCCTTGCCTTTCCGCTGCCTGGTAGAGCGTCCCCGTCTGCGGACGGTGCTTCGCTTTGTGAGCGGCCGCACCCGTACATGTGGGAGCCCCGAGAGCTGTCCTCTTGCGCAGAACCGAGTGATACCTGGGCGCCCACTGCGGGTGGTGCCACGGCCGCTTTGCGGTCGCGCCAGCTCTGCGTCAGGCAGAGTTGGTTCGATCTGTTGTGCCTTCATCGTACAGGCGATCCCACTACCACGCCCTGTGATTGCGCCGACAACCTGTGTCTTCACCTGCGATTAACGGGAGCTTCGCAAGAAAAGGGCTTGGAAATAGGGATGAAACAGGGCAGATCGCACCGAAAATAGCGAATTAGAACGTCGCTCTAACGCGATCCGTTCCCGTTCCCCGTGCCCAGCCACCCCGCCAGCTTGCCGCCCCGCGCCACCGCCCGCAGCCGCGCCTCGGCCGCGTCCCGGACCGGATCCGTGGCCACCACCAGCAGCTCGTCCCCGCGCCGCAGCACGGTCGACGGCAGCGGTACGAAGCTCTTCGCGTCCCGGACCACCAGCGTGACCGAGGCCCCCGGCGGCAGCCGCAGCTCGCTCACCTCCACGCCGTGCATCCGCGAGGCCGGCGGGATCTCGAAGGAGAGCAGGTGTCCGCGCAGCTTCTCCAGCGGCGCCGACTCGATGCCGAGGTCGGAGGCGGTCTCCTCCCCCTTGCCGAGGTTCAGCTTGCGCGCCAGCCAGGGCAGGGTCGGTCCCTGCACCAGGGTGTAGACGACGACCAGGACGAAGACGATGTTGAAGACGCGGTCGCTGCCCTCGATCCCGGTCACCATGGGGATGGTCGCCAGGATGATGGGCACGGCGCCGCGCAGGCCCGCCCACGACATCAGGGCCTGCTCCTGCCACGGGATCCGGAAGGGCAGCAGGCTGATGAAGACCTCCAGGGGCCGCGCCACCATCGTGAGCACCAGCCCGATGACCACGGCGGGCCAGAAGTCGTTGACCAGCTCGTGCGGGGTGACCAGCAGGCCCAGCAGCACGAACATGCCGATCTGGGCGATCCAGCCGAGCCCGTCCGCGAACCCCCGGGTGGCCGGCCAGTGCGGGAGCTTCGCGTTCCCGAGCACCATCGCGGCCAGGTACACCGCGAGGAAGCCGGAGCCGTGCGCGATCGCGCCGGCCGCGTACGCCGTGATGGCGATGGCCATGACGGCGATCGGGTAGAGGCCGGAGGCGGGCAGTGCCACGTGCCGCAGGCCGTACGCGCCCAGGAAGCCCACGGTCAGGCCGATCGCGACGCCGATGGCCAGCTCCAGGGCGATCTTGCCGAGCAGGACGTACCAGTCGTCCACCGGGCCGACGGTGGCGAAGGCCACCACCAGGATGACGACGGGTGCGTCGTTGAAGCCGGACTCGGCCTCCAGGACGCCCGTGATCCGGGAGGGCAGCGGGACCTTGCGCAGCACCGAGAAGACGGCCGCCGCGTCGGTCGAGGAGACGACCGCGCCGATCAGGAGGGCTTGTCGCCATTCCAGTCCGACCAGGTAATGCGCTCCTGCCGCCGTCACGCCCACGCTGATCGCGACGCCCACCAGTGACAGCATGATCGCCGCCGGCAGGGCCGGCTTGATCTCTTTCCACTTCGTGCCCAGACCGCCCTCGGCGAGGATCACCACGAGCGCGGCGTAGCCGATGACCTGGGTCAGCTCGGCATTGTCGAATACGACGTTGCCTATGCCGTCCTGGCCTATCGCGACGCCTATGCCGAGGTAGATGAGCAGGCTGGGCAGACCGCTGCGTGAGGAGACGCGCACCGCCGCGACGGCGACGAGCAGTACGAGCGAGCAGACCAGCAGGAGCTCATTGAGCGTGTGGACAGTCAGCGGGCGGCCCTCCTCAATGCGCCCGGCGGATCGATCCTCCCGGCGACAAGTTCGGCAAGTAGTTCGTTACCTTACCTAATCTTTGACGCGCCCTTTACGCGATAACCACATTGTGAAACGCCTGTTCGCCCCTGTCGTTCGGACCTCTACCCCTGGAGGATCAACGAAGGCGGTCCTGCGCCTATGGTTGCTCCCAGCACTCCCAGGACCACCCTGCCCCTCTAAGGACAGCGATGCCCGCCAACGAAACCGCTCCTCCCGCCAAGAAGAAGGGACGACGCGCCCGTCTGATCGTGCTCGTACTGGTCCTGGCGCTCTTCGCGGGCCTCGGCTACGGGGCGTACTGGGGCGTGGACAGCGTGCGCGCCTCCTTCCCCCAGACCACCGGCTCCCTCAAGGTGCCCGGCCTGACCGGGACCGTCGACGTCAAGCGCGATGCCCACGGCATTCCTCAGCTCTATGCGGACAACGACGACGACCTGTTCCGCGCGCAGGGCTTCGTGCACGCCCAGGACAGGTTCTGGGAGATGGACGTCCGCCGCCACATGACCTCCGGGCGGCTCTCGGAGATGTTCGGCTCCGGCCAGGTCGAGACCGACGCCTTCCTGCGCACGCTCGGCTGGCGCCAGGTCGCCGAGGCCGAGTACGAGAACAAGCTGTCGCCCGAGACCAAGAAGTATCTGCAGGCCTACGCCGACGGGGTCAACGCGTACCTGAAGGGGAAGTCCGGCAAGGACCTCTCCGTCGAGCACGCGGCGCTCAAGCTGAGCGACGACTACCAGCCCGAGCAGTGGTCGCCGGTGGACTCGGTGGCCTGGCTCAAGGCGATGGCGTGGGACCTGCGCGGCAACATGCAGGACGAGATCGACCGCGCGCTGATGGCGAGCAAGCTCTCGCAGGCGCAGATCGACGAGCTCTACCCGCCGTACCCCTTCGACCGCAACAAGCCGATCGTCGAGGGCGGCAAGGTCGAGGGCGGCAAGTACACGCCCCAGGGCTCCGGCGCGACGGGCTCCACCGGTTCCGGCAACGGCACCGGCTCGGGCAGCGGCGCCGCCCTGGGCTCCCAGGCCTCCACGGGGACGGCCGCCCCGGCGGCCGGCACCGGAGCGGCCGCGGGAACCGGCCTCGCCGACAACGTCACCGCCCAGGGCGCGACCGTGGGCCTGCGCGACCACCTGACCGCCCTCGCCGCGACCCTGGACAAGGTCCCCGCGATCCTCGGCCCCAACGGCAGCGGCATCGGCTCGAACTCCTGGGTCGTCTCGGGCAGGTACACGACCACCGGCAAGCCGCTGCTCGCGAACGACCCGCACCTGTCCCCGCAGCTGCCCTCGGTCTGGTACCAGATGGGCCTGCACTGCCGCACCGTCTCGGCCCAGTGCCAGTACGACGTGGCCGGCTACACCTTCTCCGGCATGCCGGGCGTGGTCATCGGCCACAACACCGACATCGCCTGGGGCATGACCAACCTCGGCGCCGACGTCACCGACCTCTTCCTGGAGCAGGTCAAGCCCGAGGGCTACGTCTACGACGGCAAGGTGCTCCCCTTCGCCACCCGTGAAGAGGTCATCAAGGTCGCGGGCGGCGACAGCAAGAAGATCACCGTCCGCACGACCAACAACGGCCCGCTCGTCTCCGACCGCAGCGAGGAGCTCGCCACGGTCGGCACCCGGGCCCCCGTCGCCAGTTCCGCCCCCGACCGCGGCGACGGCTACGCCGTCGCCCTGCGCTGGACCGCGCTGGACCCGGGCAAGACCATGGACTCGGTCTTCAAGCTCAACCGCGCCAAGACCTTCGACGACTTCCGCAAGGCCGCCGCCGATTTCGACGTGCCCTCGCAGAACCTGATCTACGCCGACAACAAGGGCCTCAACGGCAACATCGGCTACCAGGCCCCGGGCCGCATCCCGATGCGCGGCCAGGGCGACGGCCGGATGCCCACCCCCGGCTGGGACTCCAAGTACGCCTGGAAGGGCGGCAAGGACGGCAACGCGGGCTACATCCCGCAGGGCGAGATGCCCTTCGACTCCAACCCGTCGCGCGGCTACATCGTCACCGCCAACCAGGCCGTCGTGGAGAGCGGGACCGGCGCGGGCAAGTACCCGTACCTGCTGACCACCGACTGGGGCTACGGCGCCCGCAGCCAGCGGATCAACGACCTCATCGAGGCGAAGATCAAGGACGGCGGGAAGATCTCGACCGATGACATGCGCACCATGCAGATGGACAACAGCAGCGAGATCGCCGCGCTGCTGACCCCGATGCTGGCGAAGATCCAGGTCTCCGACCCGGGCGTGCGCGCCGCGCAGAAGCTGCTGGACGGCTGGAACTACACCCAGGAGCCCGACTCGGCGGCCGCGGCCTACTTCAACGCGGTCTGGCGCAACATCCTCAAGCTGTCCTTCGGCGACAAGATGCCCAAGGAGCTGCGGATCGAGGGCAGCTGCATGAACGTCCTCGGCAACGGCACCGGCCCCGCCGACGACCTCGCCAAGACCGTCCGCGAATGCGGCACCCGCGGCCCCGACTCGGCGCAGCCGGACGGCGGCGACCGCTGGTTCGAGGTGGTCCGCCGCCTGGTCAAGGACGAGAAGTCGCAGTGGTGGAGCTCGCCCAGGACCCTGACCCAGCCCGCGACCACCACCCGCGACGAGCTCTTCGCCCGGGCCATGAAGGACGCCCGCTGGGAGCTCACCGCCAAGCTCGGCAAGGACCAGTCCACCTGGAGCTGGGGCCGGCTGCACCAGCTGAACCTGAAGAACCAGACGATCGGCACCGAGGGCCCCGGCTTCATGCAGTGGCTCCTCAACCGCGGCCCGTGGAACCTGGGCGGCGGCGAGGCAACGGTCAACGCCACCGGCTGGAACGCCTCCAGCGGGTACGGGGTCACGTGGGTGCCGTCGATGCGGATGGTCGTGAACCTCAACGACCTCGACAAGTCCCGCTGGATCAACCTGACGGGAGCCTCGGGGCACGCGTACAACTCCCACTACACGGACCAGACGACGATGTGGGCCAAGGGCGAGCTGCTGGAGTGGCCCTTCGGCAAGGACGCCGTCGAGAAGGCCACGGTCGACACCCTGACCCTCAAGCCGGCCGGTTCATGAGCTGAAGCGGCGCACCCCCGACGGGGTCGCCACCGCTTGTACGGGGTGGTCGTGCGGTTCCTCCGGGACCCGCGCGACCACCTCGTCGTCGTAGAGGAGCACCACCAGCGCGGGACGGACCCCGGCGCGCTCCAGCCGCTCCAGCACGCGGTCGTACGAGCCTCCGCCGCGGCCGAGCCGCATGCCGCGCCCGTCGACCGCGAGGCCGGGCAGCAGCACGGCGTCGGCCCCGGTCACCGCGTCGGGTCCGAGCGCCGGCCCGGTGGGCTCCAGCAGGCGCATCTTCCCGGGGTGGGCGGCCTCGGCGAGGCTCTGCGGGCCTTCGTACGCCGCCCAGTCGAGGTCGTTGTCGGGCAGCAGCAGGGGCAGCAGCACGCGCTTGCCGGCCGCGCGCAGGGCGTCGAGGAGCGCGCGGGTGCCGGGTTCGGTGCCGACGGAGACGTACGCCGCCACCGTCCGCGCGTGGGCCAGTTCGGGCAGTTCGAGGGCCCTGACGGCGAGTGCGGCGGCCGCGGTGCGGCAGGCTTCGGGGGACAAGGCGCGGCGGGCGGCGAGGAGTTCGCGGCGCAGCCCGGCCTTGGCGGACGCGGTGGGCGGGTTCTCGGTCACGAGGAAATCAAATATCCTTGCGAATCGGGTCATACATGGATCTACCTACTGCGATCTCGTCGGGCGTTCGGCAGGACCCACTATCGTTCGGGGCATGACTATGTTGCACCCCGTGATCAAGAAGGCCGTGATTCCGGCCGCTGGCCTCGGCACCCGCTTCCTTCCGGCGACCAAGGCGACCCCGAAGGAAATGCTCCCGGTTGTGGACAAGCCGGCCATCCAGTACGTGGTGGAGGAGGCCGTCGCGGCCGGGCTCGACGATGTCCTCATGATCACTGGGCGTAACAAGCGTGCCCTGGAAGACCACTTCGACCGGAACTACGAGCTGGAGTCGGCGCTCATCGCCAAGGGCGACGACGACCGCCTGAAGAAGGTCCAGGAATCCAGCGACCTCGCGACCATGCACTACGTCCGCCAGGGCGACCCGCGGGGCCTCGGCCACGCCGTGCTCTGCGCCGAGCCGCACGTCGGCCGCGAGCCCTTCGCCGTCCTGCTCGGTGACGACCTCATCGACCCGCGCGACCCGCTGCTTCGCCAGATGGCCGACATCTACGCCCGCACCGGCGGCACCGTCATCGCGCTCATGGAGGTCGACCCGGCCAGCGTCCACCTCTACGGTTGCGCCGCCGTAGAGGCCACCGACGAGCCGGACGTGGTCCGCATCACCGGCCTCGTCGAGAAGCCGGAGCCCGAGGACGCGCCCAGCAATTTCGCGGTTATCGGACGCTACGTCCTCAACCCCGCGATCTTCGACATACTGCGGGAGACCGAGCCGGGCCGCGGCGGGGAGATCCAGCTCACCGACGCCCTGCAGAAGCTTGCCGCCGACGAGAGCGTCGGCGGCCCGGTGCACGGCGTGGTCTTCCGGGGCCGTCGCTACGACACCGGGGACCGCGGCGACTACCTGCGGGCCATCGTCCGCCTCGCGTGCGAGCGCGAGGACCTCGGCCCCGAGTTCCGCACCTGGCTTCACCGTTACGTCACGGAGGAGATGTAGCACCTTGAGCAGTTCCGCACCGCAGGACACCGACCACCGTCTGTGGTCCGTGGACGAGCACCTCGCGGACGTCCTCGCGGCCGTCCGGCCGCTGGAGCCGATCGAGCTCCAGCTGCTGGACGCCCAGGGCTGCGTCCTGGTCGAAGACGTCACCGTGCCCGTCGCCCTCCCGCCCTTCGACAACAGCTCCATGGACGGCTACGCCGTCCGCACGGCCGACGTCCAGGGTGCGAGCGAGGAGTTCCCCGCGGTGCTGACGGTCATCGGGGACGTCGCGGCGGGCAGCGGTGAGCTGCCCACCGTGGGCCCCGGCGAGGCCGCCCGGATCATGACCGGCGCCCCGCTGCCGCCCGGCGCGGAAGCCGTCGTACCGGTGGAGTGGACCGACGGCGGCACGGGCGGCGGCGCGGCCGCCGGGATGACCCCGGCCAGCGCCGCCCCCGAGCACGCGGGCGGCGAGGTGCGGGTGCACCGCGCCGCCGAGGCGCGGGCGCACGTCCGCGCGCGCGGCAGCGACGTACAGGCCGGCGACCTGGCACTGGCCGCCGGGACCGTCCTCGGGCCGCCGCAGATCGCCCTGCTGGCCGCCATCGGGCGCGGCACCGTGCGGGTACGGCCGCGGCCGCGCGTGGTGGTCCTGTCCACCGGCAGCGAGCTGGTCCAGCCCGGCGAGGCGCTCACCTCGGGCACGATCTACGACTCCAACAGCTTCGCGCTCGCCGCGGCCGCGCGGGACGCCGGCGCCATCGCCTACCGCGTCGGCGCCGTCGCGGACGACGCCGACACCCTGCGCGCCACCATCGAGGACCAGCTGATCCGGGCCGACCTGCTGGTCACCACGGGCGGGGTCAGCGTCGGCGCGTACGACGTGGTCAAGGAGGCGCTGTCCTCCGTCGGCTCGGGGGACGAGGCCTCCGGGGACGTGGAGGGCGGCGGGATCGACTTCCGCAAGCTCGCCATGCAGCCCGGCAAGCCGCAGGGCTTCGGCACGATCGGCCCGGACCACACCCCGCTGCTGGCCCTGCCCGGCAACCCGGTGTCCTCGTACGTCTCTTTCGAGCTGTTCGTGCGCCCCGCGATCCGCACCCTGATGGGCCTGCCGGAGTCCGAGGTCCGGCGGCCGAGCGTCCGGGCGGTGCTGACGGCCGACAAGGCACTCGGCTCCCCGGCCGGCCGCCGCCAGTTCCTGCGCGGCAAGTACGACGCCGAGAGCGGCACGGTCAGCCCGGTCGGCGGATCGGGCTCCCACCTGATCGCCGCGCTGGCGCACGCCGACTCGCTGATGGTCGTACCGGAGGACGTCACCTCGGTGGAGCCCGGGACCGAGCTGGAAGTGGTCCTGCTCGGCTGAAGTGCGGCCGGTGCGGGTAGCGTGTTGCACCACACAGGCCCCCCGGGGGCCCGGACGGAAGCGACGCGCAGAGTATGAGCACGCAGAGCAGGCTGACCCACATCGACGAGGCCGGCGCGGCCCGGATGGTCGACGTCTCCGAGAAGGACGTCACCACCCGGACGGCCCGGGCCAGTGGACGGGTTCTGGTCTCCCCCCGGGTGATCGAGCTGCTGCGCGGCGAGGGCGTCCCCAAGGGCGATGCCCTCGCCACCGCGCGGATCGCCGGGATCATGGGGGCGAAGAAGACCCCCGACCTGATCCCGCTCTGCCACCCGCTGGCGGTCTCCGGCGTGAAGGTCGACCTCTTGGTCGCCGACGACGCCGTCGAGATCCTCGCCACCGTGAAGACCACCGACCGCACGGGCGTCGAGATGGAGGCGCTGACCGCCGTCGCGGTCGCCGGCCTCACCGTGATCGACATGGTGAAGGCGGTCGACAAGGGCGCGGTCATCACGGACGTCCGGGTGGAGGAGAAGACAGGCGGCAAGTCCGGCGACTGGGCGCGCTCGTGAACGCCCCGCGCGGCGGTGAGGTGCACAGCCACGTCGGCCACGTCGACCCCGTCCCGCAGGCCCAGGAACCCGCCGCCGCGGGCCGGGCGCTCGTCGTCACGGCCTCGAACCGGGCCTCGCAGGGCGTGTACGCCGACAAGGGCGGCCCGCTGCTGGCGCAGGCGCTGGAGGAGCTCGGTTTCACGGTGGACGGCCCGAGGGTCGTCCCGGACGGCGACCCCGTCGAGCAGGCGCTGCGCGAGGGCGTGGCCGGCGGCTACGACGTCATCCTGACCACCGGCGGGACCGGCATCTCGCCGACGGACCGCACCCCGGACGCCACCGCGCGCGTGCTGGACTACGAGATCCCGGGGATCCCGCAGGCCATCCGCGCCGAAGGCCTGGCGCATGTGCCGACCGCGGCCCTGTCCCGGGGCCTCGCGGGAGTCGCCGGGCACACCCTCATCGTCAACCTCCCGGGTTCGACGGGCGGGGTCCGCGACGGCCTCGCCGTCCTCTCCCGCATCCTTCCGCACGCCGTGGACCAGATCCGGGGCGGCGACCACCCCAGACCGGCGGGACCCTCCGGGAGCGAGAGCTGAACGGCCCCTCCTGGCCGGTCGTCCTCACGGACGGCGACGTGACCCTCCGGCCGATAAGACTGCGGGACCAGAAGGCCTGGCGCGAGGTCAACCGGCGCAACCGCGACTGGCTCCGGCCGTGGGAGGCGACGATTCCGCCGCCCGCGCCGTGGGGGCCGGTGATACAGCGGCCCACGTACCGCCAGATGGTCCGCCACCTGCGCGCGGAGGCGAACGCGGGCCGGATGCTGCCCTTCGTCATCGAGTACCAGGGCCGCCTGGTGGGCCAGCTGACGGTCGCCGGGATCACCTGGGGCTCGATGTGCGCGGCGCACGTCGGCTACTGGGTGGACCGCGAGGTCGCGGGCCGCGGCGTGATGCCCACGGCGGTCGCGCTGGCGGTGGACCACTGCTTCGGGAAGGTCGGCCTGCACCGGATCGAGGTGTGCATCCGCCCCGAGAACGGGCCGAGCCGGCGGGTCGTGGAGAAGCTGGGCCTGCGCGAGGAGGGACTGCGTCCGCGCTACCTGCACATCGACGGGGCCTGGCGCGACCACCTCGTCTACGCGGTCACGGCGGAGGAGGTGCCGGAGGGGCTGTTGCGCCGCTGGCACCGGGCCCGGCACACGAAGACACCGCCGAAATAGATAACCGAATATCTGTTCGAATTAAGGGGAGTGGCAAGGGGTCGCGGGCCGATTCGCCCATAACCTGATCCGAAGAATCACAAAAAAAGTCCGTGATATCAGCGAGATCGCGCGACACACCGGCCCAATTGGCCGATCCCCCCGCCCGCGCCCCTCTACGGTGTGAGGTGTGAGCAGCAGCGGCCTCATCTACGCAGTCATTGTCGGGGCCTGGGCCGCCTACTTGGTGCCCATGTGGCTCCGGAGGCAGGACGAGCTGAACGAGGCCCGTCCGACGGAACGCTTCTCCACTGCCATTCGGCTGCTTTCCGGCCGGGCGGGAATGGAGCGCCGTTACGCCAAGGGGCTGCGTGAGCGCGGTGACGAGGAGGCGGGGCCCCAGCCCCACGCGGACCCGGACGCCGCGACGGAAAAGGTGAATTCCGTCGACGCCGACGCCCGGGCCGTCGTCGTGCCCGCGACCAGGGCGGAGCCGAGACCGGCCGCCGCCGAGCGGGAGCAGCGCGCCGAGCGGGCCCGGCGCGAACAGCGCCTCCAGGTCCTCGCACGCCGCCGGCGCACCACCGCGCTCCTCTTCCTCGTCTTCACCCTCGGTGCGGTCGTCGCGGCGGTGGGCGGCCTGCGCTTCCTGTGGGCCCCCGCGGTGCCCGCCCTCCTGCTGAGCGCGTACATCGTGCACCTGCGGGTCCAGGAGCGCCGGCGCTACGAGTTCACGATGGACCGCCGGCGTGCCGAGGCGGCCGCGCGGCAGCTGCGCGAGAACCGGCCGCGCCGCCGCGACCCGGGGGAAGCCGCCCCCGCGGGCGCCGAACCGGACCCTGCGCCACCGGTCTCCCCGCAGGAGGCCGGGCGGCGCGCGCTCGTCGAGCAGACCGACCACGCCGAGTGGGTGGACCAGCAGCGCGAGCGCGAGCGCGGCCCCGCCCGCGGTGACAGCTGGGAGCCGGTCCCGGTCCCGCTGCCGACGTACGTGACGGCCCCGGTCGCCCCCCGCGCCACCGGCCCGGCGGCCCCGGACGCCTGGAGCGCGACCCGCTCCAGCACGGCCGAGCCGACGGAACCCCGCCTGCGCGCCCAGCCCGCGGCCCCCAAGCCGGAGGCGAAGCCGCAGACCACTCCGCGCCCCCGCGGCCAGGCCGGCGCCCGCACCCCGCTGTTCGACCAGTACGAGAGCGACGACCGCCCGCGCGCCGCCAACGAGTGATCGGTGACCTGCGCGGACGCTCCGGGAAACGCGTTTTGGAGCAGCCGCGCGGGGATGCTAATGTTTCACACGTCGCAAGGGCCTGTGGCGCAGTCTGGTAGCGCACCTCGTTCGCATCGAGGGGGTCTGGGGTTCAAATCCCCACAGGTCCACAGACGATGAAGATCCCGTCCGATCGCAAGATCGGGCGGGATCTTCTGCATTCCCGATGCTTTCCCGGCGCCTCCCGGCGCGACCGTACCGGCGGGTAAACCCCCTGCGTCCCGTCGGTCGGTGGTGGATAAACTCCGCCTGCCCGTAACTCCCGTGATGGTCACCGGGGTCGGGCCGCGTTGACTGGGGGGTTCATGAGATTGCTGCCGATCGGCAGAAGACCGGGGGACAGGCGGGGGAGGGGCGCCCGTGCGGGTGTCGTCTCCGGGGCGTTGCTGCTCGCCGTCCTGACCGCCTTCACCGGCCAGACCGGATCCGCCTTCGCGGCGGCGGCGCCGCCCGGGGCCGGCGCCTCGGCGCAGGCTGAGCCCGCCGCGCCGGCCGGGCCCAAGGCCCCGCCGAAGGCGGACCCGAAGGCCGACCACGAGGCCGCCGTGCGCGCGCTCGGGAAGAGCGCCGCCGCCGAGGCCTGCCCGGCGGCCCTCGCGCCGCACACGACCGTCACCTGCACGGTCGACCCGTACAAGACCGCCTCCTTCACGCTCGCGCTGCCGCAGCAGAAGGACGTCGTCCTCTACCAGGTCGTCACCCAACGTTGGGCCAACTACAAGCTGGTGGCCCCGGACGGCACCACGGTCACCTGTGAGAACGTCCTCGGTTCCGGCAGCTCCGGCGGGGCGCAGCGCTGCCCGACGGGCACGGCGGGCACGTACAAGCTGGAGGTCACGGACTCCTACGGTGCGGAGAACGCCATCTCCGTGTCGTACGTCCCGCTGCTCTCCTCCACCGCCTGCAGGGCGGTCGGCGCCGCCGACCGCAAGCTCGGCGCCCCGACCGTGTTCCACGGCTCGCCGGCCGCCGGCTCGGCGGGCGACTGCTACACGCTGGACCTGGCCCCGAACGACGTGCTGCGCACCTTCGCGTCCACGTACCGGGTGGGTCAGGACGTGTTCGACGCCACCGGCAAGATGGTCTGCAGCACGGACATCCACCGCGGCGAGACCCTCGACTGCAAGCTCACCGGTACCGCGCCGTTCCGGATGTCGGTGCTCCAGGGCTCCGGTACCGCCGAGGACTACGACCTCACCGTGGCCCGGCTCTCCCGGCCCGAGGGCTGCGCGGTGGTGGAACCGCAGGCATTCGGGGCCGCCCCGGACCTGAGCTCCACGGCCCGCTGCCGCACCCTGCGGGTGGCGCAGGCCGCACAGCACACGTTCGCTCCGGTCGCCTCCGGAAGCCTTCCGTACGGCGCGCTGTTCGACGCCCAGGGCGCCGCGATCACCGCCTGCGGACAGGGCGCCTGCGACCTGACGCCCGGTGACCACACCTGGGCCGTCGACCCGCGGAGCACCGACGTCGGTGCGTTCGGCATGGCGTTCCACTCCGCCAAGGAGACCCGCGGCTGCACCGCGACCCACGACAACGGTCTGGTGGCCGGTCCGGCCACCGGCACCTTCGGCGGGCCCGGGCAGCAGCTCTGCCTGACCCTGCCGACGGCGACCGGCAACGGTCTCTACCTGCTCAACCGGCCGCCCGCCGAGGGCACCAGCGCGGCCGTCACGGTCTACGACTCCGCCGGCGCCAAGCAGTGCGAGGAGGACGGCTACGCGTTCTACGTCTGCAAGCTGACCGGCACCGCCCCGTTCCGTGCGGTCCTGAGCGGCACGGAGTCCCAGGCGTTCCGGCTGGTCATCCACCGGACCGGCGACGCCGCGGGCTGCGCCGCCTGGC
Organism: Streptomyces sp. NPDC048424; assembly: GCF_040651555.1. Classification (NCBI taxonomy): domain Bacteria; kingdom Bacillati; phylum Actinomycetota; class Actinomycetes; order Kitasatosporales; family Streptomycetaceae; genus Streptomyces; species Streptomyces sp. NPDC048424. Next base: position 168,277 of record NZ_JBEZKE010000013.1, read on the forward strand.
CGCAGACCGGGTTCGACGGGTCCTGGGGTGCCGAGGTCCCGCTCGGCGGGGAGGCACGGCAGCAGTGCCTGAGCCTGCCGGCCGACAAGCACTCCACGGCCGAGTTGATCGACTACACCAACGAGCAGAACAAGGTGAACGGCACGATCCAGGTGGTCGACGCCGCGGGCACCACGGTGTGCTCGACCGTCGGCGGCTCGACCACCACCTGCGCTCTCGGCGCCGGAGTGCCCTACACCGCCATGGTCGTCTTCACCGGCTGGGGAACGGACACCTACAAGGTGGTCCGGCGTGACATCTCGCCGACCGCGAAGTGCACCACGCCCGCCTCCACGAAGGTCACCGGCCAGTCGACCCCCTTCGACCTGACCTCGGCCCTGGACGCCCGCTGCGTCCGGATCACCGGCGCCGCCACGGACAAGTTCTGGCTGAGTTCGCGGACCCTCGCGGACCCGCGGTACGGACCGTCGACGCTGCTGATGGCGGTCGACGCAGGCGGGAAGGTCGCCTGCCGTCAGTGGGGCATCTCCTGCAGGGTCACCGGGTCGACGTCGTACGTCGTGATCGTGCTCGCCTCCGGCTACCAGGACAAGCCGATCCACACCGACGTGGACACCTGGAAGGTCGGCACGGCAGACGGATGGGCGCCGGAGTGCACGGCCAACCCCCTCTCGGTCAAGGGGTTCCCGGCGCGGAGCGGAGTGCTCTCCGAGTCCGCGACGGGCTACTGCGCCGTGGTCGACATGAAGCCCGGTCAGGCCTTCAAGGTCGCCGGGAACAGCAGCTCGACCAGCAGCGAGCACCCGTCCCTGAACCTGCACGGTTCGGCTCAGTGGGCGAGTACGGGCGTCGAGTTCCAGTGCACCCAGTTCGCGGGCGTCTTCGGCGCCCGGTGCCTGACCCTCGGGAACGCCGAGGCCGGCCAGGCCGTACTCCTGATGAGCGCCGGCCGCAGCGCCACGCCCGTGGAGTACAGCATCCAGGGACTGTGCGACTCCGAGTGCACGCTCCCGCAGCCGGGGGCCGTGCCCACGTCGATCAGCCCGGCGACGGGCGCCGCCGGCACGCGGAACCACGCCGTCGTGCACGGTACGGGGCTCACCCTGGACACCAAGCTCCACCTGGTGCGCAGTGACACGGGCGGCGATCCGCGGCCCGTCATGAAGGTGCTCTCCGTGAACGCCGACGGCACCGCGATCGACGTGCTGGTCGACACCAACGGGCTGGCGCCGGGCACCTACGACGTGGCGCGCGACGGCTACGTCTCCACTCCCGGTGTGCCCTCCCCGGGCTACCTGCCGAAGGCGTACACGGTGACGGCCGCGGCGGCGCTCTCCAAGAGCCGGTTCGTGCCGATCGCTCCCTCGCGGTTCCTGGACACGCGTGACGGCACCGGTGCCACCAAGGCGCGCGTCGGTCCCGGTGGGGTCGTGACGCTTCAGGTGGCCGGTGCGAAGGGCGTCCCGGCGACCGGGGTGACCGCGGTCGTCATGAACGTGACCGCCGTCAACCCGACCGAGGCGGGCCACGTGATGGTCTACCCGAACGGGCAGCCGAAGCCCGCGGTGTCGAACCTCAACTTCTCGGCCGGGCAGATCGTGCCCAACCTGGTGACCGTTCCGGTCGTCAACGGGAAGGTGGACCTGCGCAACAACGCCGGTTCGGTCGACCTGATCGCGGACGTCACCGGGTACTACACCGACAAGGCGGCCACCGGTTCCGCGCTGACCCCGATCACGCCCACCCGGTTCCTGGACACGCGTGACGGCACCGGTGCCACCAAGGCGCGCGTCGGTCCCGGTGGGGTCGTGACGCTCCAGGTGGCCGGCGTGAAGGGCGTCCCGGCGAGCGGGGTGACCGCGGTCGTCATGAACGTGACCGCCGTCAGTCCCACCGAGGCCGGCCACGTCACCGTCTACCCGAACGGGCAGGCGGCCCCCGGGGTGTCGAACCTCAACTTCACCGCCGGGCAGGTCGTCCCGAACCTGGTGACGGTGCCGGTCGTGAACGGGAAGGTGGACCTGCGCAACAACTCGGGCTCCGTCGACCTGATCGCGGACGTCACCGGGTACTACTCGGCCACCGGGTCGACGTTCTCGGCCGGTTCGCCGGTGCGGCTGCTGGACACCCGCTACGGTCTCGGCGCCCGCGCCGGGTCCGTCGGCCAGGGCGGCGTCGTCAGCCTGCAGATCGCCGGCGTCGAGGGCGTACCGCTGACCGGGGTCACCGCGGTGGTCCTCAACGTCACCGTCACCGGTCCGACGCAGGACGGCCACCTGATCGTCCAGCCGCACGGGGTGCCGCGTCCCAACGTGTCGAACCTCAACTTCACGGCCGGACAGACCGTCTCCAACCTGGTGGTCGTCCCGGTCGTGGACGGCCGGGTGACCTTCTACAACAACACCGGTTCCGCCGATGTGATCGCCGACCTGAACGGCTACTTCACCTCCTGACGGACCCGTGGCACGACGAGGGGCCCGCCCGATCCGACGATCGGGCGGGCCCCTGCGCACGTCCGGGTCAGTTCACCGAGTCGAGCCTGGCGCGCTGCTCCGCGGTGAGGTCCAGGTCCACCGCGCCCAGGTTCTCCTCCAGCTGGGCCACCGAGGAGGCGCCGACCAGGGGGAGGACCGGTATGTCGCCGCCCATCAGCCAGGACAGGACGACCTGGTTGACGGTGGCGCCCGTTTCGGCCGCCACCTCGCGGACCGCGCGGAGGCGGGGCTCGGTTCCCGCGTGGTCGAATCCCGGGCCCAGCGGCTTGTCGGTGCGGACGTAGGCGCCGGCGATCAGCGGCGAGTACGCGACCTGGGTGAGGGACGGGTTGTCCCGGAGGTAGCTGAGCAGGTCGCCGCTGACCAGGCCCTGGTTGCCGTCGGGGGAGCGCAGGCTGGGGACGTCGGTGCGCTGGCGCAGGTAGCTGTGGTGGTGCTGGAGGACCTCGTAGCCGGGTACGCCGGCCGCCGCGGCCAGCGTACGGGCGCGCTCCACCCGCCAGGCCCAGTGGTTGCTGGCGCCCAGCAGACCCGCCGTGCCGTCCGCGACGACCTCGGCGAAGCCCCGGACGGTCTCCTCCAGCGGGGTGTCCTCGTCCATGATGTGCGCGTACAGCAGGTGGATGCGCTCGATGCCGAGCCGTTCCCGGCTGCGCTCCGCGGACTCCCGGATGACCTTGGCGGACAGCCCCTCCACGTCGAGACTGAAGCCGCTGGTGGGCTGGTTGGGGCGGGCGCCGAGCTTGGTGGCGACGGTGATCTCGTCGCCGACGCCGCGGCTGCGCAGCCAGCGGCCGACCAGCTCCTCGCTCTCGCCGCCCTGGGTGCCGTTGACCCAGAACGCGTAGTTGTTGGAGGTGTCGATGAAGGTGCCGCCGGCTTCGGCGAAGCGGTCGAGGATCGCGTACGCGGTGGCCTCGTCGACGGTGGTGCCGAAGGTCATCGTGCCGAGGCTCAGCACGCTCACTTCACGGCGGGTCTCGACAGCGGTGCCGATGACACGGTATTTCACGGTGTTGCCTTTCGGTTCGTGGAGTGAAGCGCTATTCCTCACCGGCCCGTTGACGACCGCTCGTCGAGGAAGCCGCTCCGGGCGATGAGGTACGCGAGCTGCGCGCGGCTGCGGCTGCCGAACAGTTCGGCCGCCCAGCGCATGTGGTTGGAGACGCTGCGCGGACTCATGCCGAGCCGTGCGGCGATCGCCTCGTCGGTGTGGCCGTTGACCATGTGGCGCAGGATCGTGCGGCGGACGTCGTCGGTGAGCTCGGCCGGCAGCCTGCCGCCCGGGTCGTCCCGCAGCGGCGCGGCGCGCTGCCAGGTGTGGTCGAAGATGCCGGCGAGGTAGCGGACGACCCCGGGATGCTCGATGGCCAGGGCGACCTGGCTGCGCTCCGCGCCCGGGTCGGGGACGAAGGCGATCCTGCGGTCGCAGATGATCAGCCGGTCGAACACCTCGTCCAGGGTGCGGACCTCGCCGCCCGCCTGCGAGATCTGCTCCACGTAGGCCAGCGTGGGCTGGTGGGAGCGGACGGTGTGTTCGTAGATGGTGCGTTGGCGGACGCCGCGGCCGAGCGCGGCGAGGTCGCTGGGGAGCGCCTCGTCGAGCGTCTTCTGCGGGCGTCCGCCGCCCGGCTGGGCGGTCAGCAGTTCGTCCTGGCAGGCCTGGACGGCCGCGGCGAGGGTGGCGGTGATGGTGCCCGGACCCCGCACCGTGCGGACCGGATGGGCGTCCGTGCGGTCGTAGCTGTCCAGATAGACCTCCTGGGCCCGGGAGATCGAGGTGCGGACGGCCTCCAGGGCGTTCCTCTTCTCCTCGATGGCCCGTTCCAGGCGGTCCACTCGGGCGTCGGCCGCGAGCCGGGGCGGGACGGGGGCGAGGGACCCGTCGGGCAGCCGCCGGACGAGCCCCAGGTCGAGCAGGCACGGAGGGCAGTCGCCGTCGGGGTCCCGCCCCCGCAGGAGGTCCGCGTAGTGCCGGAGGCCGACCGTGCAGATCGTGCCACCACCGGTCCCGGTGGTGGCTCCCGCGTCACTCGTGTCCGTGTCCGTGCACATATGTCCACCCTGCTGGTTTGCGCAATGCGTGATCATCCTGCCTGCGGCCCGCTGACTACGGGAACGCCTGGCGCCAGCATGAATTCCCGCGGGTGCACCACATCGAGGCCATGGGTCGGGAAGGTGGGAAATGATGGGTTCATGGGGATCGGTGACGAACGGGACAGTGGGACGTCGGGCGCCTGGGCGGCCCTCGGAGGAGAGCCGGAACTCGTCCGCCGGGTCCGCTTCACCGGAGCCGGTGACCTCGAAGAAGGCCCGCTGCCGGTGCGGGAGTTGGCGCGATCCACTGTGAGCGTCTGCGGACTGGCGGCGGGCGAGCTCGCCGCGGTGCGGGGCGCGGGCGCGCCGGGGGACGCGCCTCCCCTCGTGGTGGACGAGGGCGCGGTGGCGACGGCCTTCGTCAGCGAACGGCACCTGCGCGTGGCAGGCCGCGCGCCGGTGACCTTCGCCCCGCTGTCGGGCTTCTGGCGCACCGCCGACGGGTGGGTCCGTACGCACGCCAACTATCCGCACCACCGGGCCGCGTTGGTGCGTGCGTTGGGGCTGCCGTCCGCGACACCGGAGGCGCTGCGCGCCGCGGTGGCGGGACGGACCGCCGTCGAAGTGCAGGAACTCGCGTACGGGGCGGGCGGACTCGCCGTCGCCGTGGCGCGGGAGTACGGGGAGCCGCAGCCGCTGGTGGAGTGCGTACGGCCGTCCGGCGCGCGGGGGCGGACGCTCGGCGCGGCCCCGTCGGGTCGACCCGCCACGGGGGTGCGGGTGCTGGACCTGACGCGGGTCATCGCCGGGCCCGTCGCGACGCGGACGCTCGGGCTGCTGGGGGCGGACGTACTGCGGATCGACTCGCCGGGGCTGCCGGAGGCGGACGACGCGTACGCGGACACCGGCTTCGGGAAGCGGTCGGCTCGGCTGGACCTGACGTCGCCCGGGGACCGGGCGGTCTTCGAAGGGCTGCTGGCCGAGGCCGACGTGGTGGTGAGCGGCTACCGGCCGGGGGCGCTGGAGCGCTTCGGGCTCGGGGCGGCGGACCTGCTGGAGCGGCGGCCCGGGCTGGTGGTGGCCGAGCTGTGCGCGTGGGGGTGGACGGGGCCGTGGGCGGCGCGCCGGGGGTTCGACTCGCTGGTGCAGGCGGGGTACGGGATCGCTGCGCGCTGTGCGGGGGCGGGGGCCGGGGGTGTGCCCGGGGTGTTGCCCGCGCAGGCGCTGGACCACGGGACCGGGTACCTGATGGCGGCGGGTGTGCTGAGGGCGTTGGCGGGCGGGGGTGGGCAGCGGCTGCGGTTCTCCCTGGCGGGGACGGCGTCGTGGCTGGTGCGGGACCTGTCGCCCGGGCCGGGGGCCTGCGGCGCGTATGAGGTGGGGCCGTGGCTGCGGGAGAGCCCGTCGGGGTACGGGGTGGTGCGGCACGCCGCCAGTCCCTTCGGGGAGTGGGCGGTGGGGCCGTCGCGGTGGGGCACCGATCCCGCCGTCTGGATCCCGCGGTAGGTCGGCCGCGCGCCGGCTGCCGGGGCTCCGCCCCAGACCCCGCGCCTCAAACGCCGGCGGGGCTGGGAGGGTGCGGCGGGGCTGGATTTGGCCGGCGGGGCTGGAAGGGTGCGCCCGGGCTGGATTTGGCCGGCTGGAAGGGTGCGGCGGGGCTGGATTTGGCCCGGCGGGGGCTTAGCGCAGCGGCTTCGTCATGCAGCGGCTGGAGTCGTAGTGGCGGTAGTGGCCGAACTTGGGGGAGAGCGTGTAGCCCGAGGAGAGGTACAGGGCTATCGCTTCCGGCTGCTGGTCGCCCGTTTCGAGGACCATGCGCAGGCGGCCCGCCGCGCGGGCGTCGGCTTCCAGGGTGGCCAGGATGCGGCGGGCCAGGCCCAGGCCGCGGGCTTCCGGGACGACGTACATGCGCTTGAGTTCGGCGTCGCCGTCCGAGTAGCCCTCGTCGTTCTCGTCCTGGATGCGCCAGCCGCCGCTCGCGACCGGGGCGCCCGTGGCGTCGTACGCCAGGAGGTACAGGCCGCGCGGCGGGGCGAACATCGCCGGGTCCAGGAACGTCGCATCGCCCTCGCCCTGGTACCGCTCCCGGTACTCGAGCTGGACCTGGTCGTTGAGTTTGACCGCGTCCGGGTGGTCGTACGGCACGGTGCGGAGCTGGATCCGGTGAGGCATTCGAACATCGTACGGAACCCTTCCGCCGGGCCTCCGCCCCGGCGCCCGCCGTGAGACGGGAACGCCCGGCAGCGGGGCCGGCGGGTAGGCTGCCCCCGTTTTGTGCGATGTGGGGAGCTTGTTTTGATCACTGTGACGTCCGTGAATGTGAATGGGATCCGCGCCGCCGCCAAGAAGGGCTTCGGGGCGTGGCTCGAGGGATCCGACGCCGACGTGGTCTGCCTCCAGGAGGTGCGGGCCGAGGAAGCGCAGATTCCGGACGAGGTCCGGACCCCCGCGGGCTGGCACACCGTGTTCGCGCCGGCCGCCGCCAAGGGGCGGGCCGGGGTCGCGCTCTACACGCGGCGCGCGCCCGAGCGGGTGCAGGTCGGATTCGGCAGTGAGGAATTCGACACCGCCGGGCGGTACGTCGAGATCGATCTCCCCGGTGTGACCGTGGCCAGCCTCTACCTGCCCTCGGGCGAGGCCGGGACGGAGAAGCAGGACGAGAAGTACCGGTTCATGGACGAGTTCCTGACGTACCTCGCCGCGCTGAAGGTGCGGGCCGCCGCCGACGGGCGCGAGGTCGTGGTCTGCGGTGACTGGAACATCTGCCACCAGGAAGCCGACCTCAAGAACTGGAAGACGAACCGGAAGAACGCGGGCTTCCTGCCCGAGGAGCGGGAGTGGCTCGGCAAGGTGTACGCCGAGGCCGGGTACGTGGACGTGGTGCGCGAGCTGCACCCGGACACCGAGGGCCCGTACTCCTGGTGGTCGTACCGGGGCCGCGCCTTCGACAACGACGCCGGCTGGCGGATCGACCTCCAGGTGGCGACGCCCGGGCTGGCCGCCAAGGCCGTCAAGGCCTTCGTGGAGCGGGCCGAGACGCACCCCGAGCGCTGGTCGGACCACGCTCCCGTGACGGTCGTCTACGAACTGGGTTCCTGACCGGCGGCGGAGGCCAGCAGACGGTCCATCGCCATCGTCAGCTCGGCTTCGACCACGCTCTTCGCCAGCGGACGCAGCCGGGTGAGCGCGTCCGGTGACGACGAGATGTGGGTCGATATCAGCTCGGTGAACAGGAGCGCCATCGCGTCCGCGTGCTCGCGGACGCGGCGCCCCGTCTCCAGGACCGCGGCCAGCGGGACGCCCTCGCGGACCAGGGCCGAGGAGACGTCCAGCAGCCGCCGGCTGACGTGGACGATCGCGTCGCCGTCGACGGCGAGGTAGCCGAGGTCCAGGGAGGCCGCCAGGTTCTCGGGGGTGACCTCGCCCTCGAAGTAGTCGGCCAGTGCCTCCGGGGTGAGCCGCACCGGGGTCTCCTCCGACCAGCCGATGCCGAGCAGCTCGCCGAGCTGGCTCACGTCGCGACCGCTCTCGAAGGCGGCGGTCAGCTCGGCGATGCCGCCGAGCGTGTGCCCGCGCTCCAGCAGGGCGGCGATGGTGCGCAGCCGGGCCAGGTGGTGTTCGTCGTACCAGGCGATCCGCCCCTCGCGGCGGGGCGGGGGGAGCAGTTTGCGCTCGCGGTAGAAGCGCAGGGTGCGGACCGGGATGCCGGCCGCTTCGGCCAGCTCCTCCGTTCGGTACTCGCGCACCGTCTTGGCTTCCGTCTTCGCTTCCGTCTCATCCTTCGCCACAGGCGCACCTTATGGCGTACCGACAGTAACTTTCCCGGCGTGACCCCTACCCATGAGTACGGGGCTGCTCTACCCTCCCGATTGTGCCAGTGATTGCTGGCAATGTTCCGATGGTATCTGCGGATGATGCGGAAGGCGGCGGGCATGGGCGGCAAGGACGAGCGCGGGCGCGAGCACGTGCGGGTGGCGGTGATCGGGTCGGGCTTCGGCGGGCTCGGCGCGGCCGTACGCCTGCGGCGCGAGGGGATCACGGACTTCGTCGTCCTGGAACGGGCCGACTCGGTCGGCGGCACCTGGCGCGACAACAGCTATCCGGGCTGCGCGTGCGACGTCCCCTCGCACCTGTACTCCTTCTCCTTCGCGCCCAACCCGGACTGGCCGCGCACCTTCTCCGGCCAGCCGGCCATCCGCTCCTACCTGGAGCACGTCGCCGACACCTTCGGGCTGCGCCGGCACATCCGGCTGGACTCCGAGGTCCGGCTGATGCGCTGGGACGCCGACGAGCTGCACTGGGAGATCGAGACCGCCTCCGGGCACCTCACCGCCGACGTCGTGGTCTCGGCGACCGGGCCGCTCTCCGACCCGAAGATGCCGGAGGTCCCCGGGCTCGCCGAGTTCCCCGGCAAGGTCTTCCACTCCGCCCGCTGGGACCACGACTACGACCTGCGCGGCAAGCGCGTCGCCATGATCGGCACCGGTGCCTCCGCCATCCAGATCGTGCCCGCCATCGCCCCCGAGGTGGAGCGCCTCACCCTCTTCCAGCGGACCCCGCCGTGGGTGATGCCCCGCACCGACCGGGCCATCACCGCCGTCGAGCGCTGGCTCCACCGCCAGCTGCCCTTCACCCGGGCGGCCCGCCGCGGGCTGCTGTGGGGGCTCCGGGAGCTCCAGGTCAGTGCCTTCACCAAGCGGCCGAACCAGCTCGGGCTGATCGAGTCGCTGGCCAAGGCCAACATGGCCCGCTCGATCAAGGACCCGGCGCTGCGCGCCAAGCTGACGCCGTCCTACCGGATCGGCTGCAAGCGGATCCTGCTCTCCAGCGAGTACTACCCGGCCCTGGCCCGGCCCGACGTGGACCTGGTCGCCTCCGGCCTGAAGGAGATCCGCGGCTCGGTGCTGGTCGCCGCCGACGGGACCGAGACCGAGGTCGACGCGATCATCTTCGGCACCGGCTTCCACGTCACGGACATGCCGATCGCCGACCGGGTGGTCGGCGCGGACGGGCAGACCCTCGCGGACGCCTGGAAGGACGGGATGCAGTCGCTGCGCGGGGCGACCGCGGCCGGCTTCCCCAACTGGATGACGATCATCGGCCCGAACACCGGGCTCGGGAACAGCTCGATGATCCTGATGATCGAGTCGCAGCTCAACTACATGGCCGATTACCTGCGGCAGCTGGGCGTGCTGGGCGGGAAGGTCGCGCTGGCCGCGCGCCCCTCCGCCGTGAACCAGTGGAACCGGCAGGTGCAGGCCCGCATGGAGCGGACCGTGTGGAACACCGGCGGCTGCACCAGCTGGTACCTGGACGCGCAGGGCCGCAACACGACGGTCTGGCCGGGCACGACGGGCGAGTTCCGCCGGGAGACGCGGAGCGTCGATCTGGCGGAGTACGAGGTCGTACGGGTGCGGGACCGCGAGCTGCTCCCTGCCGGTGCGGCGCCGTTGCCGGGGGCGCTGCCCCCGGACCCCCGCGCCTCAAACGCCGGCGGGGCTGAATTCGCAGGCGAGGCCGGATCCGTCGCGGAGGAGGTCGCGTGAGTCGGCTGATGCACGTGACCTCCGGGCGGTACGCGCCGCCCGCCGCGCGGCGGGAGCTCGTCGCGGACTCCGCCGACGGGGCCCGCCTGCACGTGGAGGTGCACGGGGACGAGGGGGCGCCGGCCGTGGTGCTGGCGCACGGCTGGACCTGCTCCACCGCGTTCTGGGCCGCGCAGGTGCGGGCCCTGGCCACCACCCACCGGGTCATCGCCTACGACCAGCGCGGCCACGGGCGCAGCCCCGCCGCCCGGGCGCACAGCACCACCGCCCTCGCCGACGACCTCGTGGCGGTGCTCGGCGCCACCCTCGCCCCCGGGGAGCGGGCGGTCGTCGCCGGGCACTCCATGGGCGGCATGACGATCATGGCGGCCGCCGGCCGGCCGGAGTTCACCGAGCACGCCGCGGCCGCGCTGCTGTGCAGCACCGGCAGTTCACGGCTGGTCGCGCAGGCGCAGGTGCTGCCGGTGCGCGCCGGGCGCGCCCGGACCCGTGTCACCGGCGCGGTCCTGGGGTCCCGCGCCCCCCTCGGGCCGGTCACGCCCGTCGCCAGGAAGATCCTCAAGTACGCCACGATGGGCCCCGGCTCCGCGCCCGACAAGGTCGAGGCGTGCGCCCGTATCGTCCACGCCTGCCCCACCGGGGTGCGCCACGCCTGGTCCCGGGTGCTGGCCGGGCTGGACCTCGACGCCGAGGTGGCCCGCCTCGCCGTGCCCACCGCCGTCATCGGCGGTACGGCCGACCGGCTCACCCCGATCGCGCACGCCCGCGGGCTCGCCGCCGCGCTGCCGAACTGCGTGGGCCTCACCGAGCTCACCGGCATGGGGCACATGACCCCGGTCGAGGCGCCCGAGGCCGTCACCCGGGCCGTGCGGGAGCTGACCGAGCTGTATCTCCACACCACCGAGAAGGAGAAGACGCCGTGAGTGCTCGCAGGAGTCTGGAAGGTCAGGTCGCCGTCGTCACCGGCGCCGCCCGCGGGGTCGGCGAGCTGCTCGCCCGCAAGCTCTCCGCCCGCGGCGCGCGGATCGCCCTCGTCGGCCTGGAGCCGGAGGCCCTCAAGGAGGTCTCCGAGCGGCTGCACACCGACAGCGACCACTGGTACGCCGACGTCACCGACCACGAGGCCATGGCCCGGGTCGCGCAGGAGGTCAAGCAGCGCTTCGGCAAGGTCGACATCGTCGTCGCCAACGCGGGCGTGGCCGCCGGCGGGCCGTTCGCCGACTCGGACCCCGACGCCTGGCGCCGGGTCATCGAGGTCAACCTCATCGGCGGAGCCGTCACCGCCCGCGCCTTCCTGCCCGTACTGACGGAGAGCCGCGGCTACTTCCTGCAGATCGCCTCGCTCGCCGCGATCACCCCGGCGCCGATGATGACCGCCTACTGCGCCTCCAAGTCGGGCGTCGAGGCCTTCGCGCACTGCCTGCGCGCCGAGGTCGGCCACAAGGGCGTCAAGGTCGGTGTCGGCTACCTCTCCTGGACCGACACCGACATGGTGCGCGGAGCCGACCAGGACGAGGTCATGCGGGAGCTGCGCCAGCGGCTGCCCTGGCCGTCGAACCGCACGTACCCGCTCGGCCCCGCCGTCGACCGGATCGTCGCGGGCATCGAGCGGCGTTCCCCGCACGTGTACGCGCAGTGGTGGCTGCGCGGGATGCAGGGGGTGCGCGGGTACCTGCCCGGGCTCATCGCCACGGTCGGACAGCGCGAGATGAAGCACTTCGAGCCGCGGCTGTCCGGTGTTTCCAAGGGACTTGTGGGAGCCGGCGGGGCCGCGGACGAGAAGGAGCGCACGCAGAGTCACTGATCGAAATGCGCGCTTTGTCCGCCCGTGCAAGTCTGGTCGAGGCCCCACCACCAACACCCCTCATGGAGTGAACAGCATGGGTATCAAGGACCAGTTCCAGGACAAGGCCGACGAGCTCAGGGACCGCGCGCAGAACGGCGCCAAGGGCGCGAAGGACGAGGCGACCCAGCGCACCGCCAAGCCCCAGGAGAAGGCGAAGCGCAGGCCGCAGCAGGAGCAGGCGGACCGGGTGCGCGACGAGTTCGACGCCTGAGAACCGGCGCTTGAGCGAATTGCCGTAGGAACTGCGAAGGGGCGCGATCCCCGATGGTGTGGATCGCGCCCCTTCCGCATGTCCCCTTCCCGGGCCGCCGGCCGGCCGCCGGCCACTCCCGGGCCGCCGGCCACTCCCGGGCCGCCGGCTACTCCCGGGGCGGGAGCTTCGGACGGCGCCGGTCCGGCACGTCCGTGTAGCCGGGCGGCACCGCGGCCGGGTCCTGCTCCAGCAGTTCCAGCGCCAGGTGAACGGCGTCGTCGAGCTGGGCGTGCCGGCCCTCCGCCCAGTCGAGCGGGGTGCGCAGGATCGCGAGGTCCGGCTCCACGCCGTGGTTCTCCACCGACCACCCGTACTCCGGGAACCACGCGGCGTTCATGGGCACCGTGATCACGGTGCCGTCGCCGAGGGTGTGCCGGCCGGTCATGCCGACCACCCCGCCCCAGGTGCGCTGGCCCACCACCGGGCCCAGCCCCAGCAGTTTGAAGGCCGCGGTGATCATGTCCCCGTCGGAGGAGGTCGCCTCGTCGGCGAGCGCCACGATCGGGCCGCGGGGCGCGTTGGAGGCGTAACTGACCGGCTGGGCGTCGCGCGTCAGGTCCCAGCCGAGGATGGAGCGGGTCAGCTTCTCGACCACCAGCTCGCTGATGTGGCCGCCCGCGTTGCCGCGTACGTCCACGATCAGCGCGGGCCGGGACATCTCCATCCGCAGGTCGCGGTTGAACTGCGCCCAGCCCGAGCCGCCCATGTCGGGGATGTGGAGGTAGCCGCACCGGCCGCCGCTGATCTCCCGGACCACCTCGCGCCGTTTGGACACCCAGTCCTGGTAGCGCAGCGGCCGTTCGTCGATCAGCGGCACGATGGCGACCCGCCGGGCGCGGCCCTCGCCCTCCGCGGGCTGGAAGGTCAGCTCCACCGTGGTCCCGCCCGCCGCCGACAGCAGCGGATAGGGACCGGCCACCGGGTCCACGGGCCGTCCGTCCACATGGGTGAGCACGGCGCCCTCCCGGATGCCGGTGCCGGCCAGCGGGGAGCGGGCCTTGGAGTCCGAGGACTCGCCGGGCAGGATCCGGGCGATCACCCAGGTCCCGTCCTTGGGGTACAGGTTGGCGCCGAGCAGGCCGATCGCCCGCTGGTAGTGCGGGGGACCTTCGTTGCGGCGTGCGGGGGAGACGTAGGCGTGCGAGGTGCCGAGCTCGCCGAGGACCTCGCGCAGCAGGTCGGCGAACTCGTCGGGGGAGGCGACCCGTTCGACCAGGGGGCGGTACTGGCTCAGCACCCCGTCCCAGTCGATGCCGCACATCTTCGGCTCCCAGAAGTAGGCGCGGATGAGCCGCCCGGCCTCCTCGAAGGCCTGGCGCCACTCGGCCGCCGGGTCCACCTCGTGCAGGATGCGCCGCAGGTCCAGGTAGACCGTCGAGTCGCTGTCGCCCGACTCGGTCGCCGGGACCGCGCGCAGGTCCCCGTCGTCGTTGAGCACCAGCCGGGTGCCGTCGCCGCTGACCGCGAACCAGTCCAGTCCCGAGGCCAGTTCGGTCTTGCGGGCCTTGGTCAGGTCGAAGTGCTCCAGCGTCGGCTTGCCGCTGATGTCGTTCGGGTTGGCGAAGGTCTCGCCGAGCGCGCCCGAGATCGGCCAGCGCAGCCACACCAGCCCGCCGCCGTGCACCGGGTACAGGGCCGAGTACTTGGACGCGGACACCGGGAAGGGCGTGACCCGGCTCTCCAGCCCCTCCACCTCCACGGTCACGGAGCCGTCGCCGTCGCCCGATTCCCCTTCGACCGGGTCCAGTCCGCCCGCCGCGGGCCGGCCCTCGGCGGAGAGCGCGAAGGGGGAGGGTGTCGCGGAGGACAGCGGCACCAGGTACGGGCGGCAGCCCAGCGGGAACGACAGGTCGCCGGTGTGCACGTCGTAGACGGGGTCGAAACCGCGCCACGACAGGAAGGCCAGGTAGCGCCCGTCCCGGGTGAAGACCGGGTTCTCGTCCTCGAAGCGGCCGTTGGTGACGTCGACGATGGTGCGCGCGCCGGGGCCGGAGATGCGGGCCATCTTGATCTGCCGCAGCGAACGGCCGATGCCCGGGTGCGACCAGGTCAGCCAGACTCCGTCGGGGGAGAAGGCCAGGTCGGTGACGGGTCCGTTGATGGACCGGATCAGCTCGGTGACCTCACCGTTGGACTCCTCCGTCGCGTTGACGAGCAGCAGCCGCCCGTCGTTGGAGGCGATGGCGAGCCGCTCCCCGTCCGGGTCCGAGAGCAGCTCGGTGACGCGCCCCAGCTCGCCCGAGGCCAGCCGGCGCGGCTCGCGTTCCCCGGAGGCCCGGGGCAGGTACGCGATCTCGATCGCGTCCTCGCCCTCGGCGTCGGTGACGTAGGCGACCTGTCCGCCGCTGCCGAGCATCTCCGGCAGCCGCACGCGCACGCCCGGGGTGTCGGCGATGGTCCGCGCGGGCCCGTCGCGGTGGGTCAGCCAGTACAGGCTGCCGCGCACCACGACCGCGCTGGCCCGGCCGGTGGTGTCCACGGAGAGCGAGTCGACGTTGCTGGCGGCCGAGGCCTGGTAGGTGCGCCGGCCCGCGCGGGGGCCGCCGAGGCGGACCTGGAGCCTGCGCGGGACGGCGTCGGGGGCCAGGGACTCGACGAGCCAGAGTTCGCCGGCGCACTGGTAGACGATCCGGGAGCCGTCGCTGGAGGCGTGCCGGGCGTAGAACTCCTCGTGGTCGGTGTGGCGGCGCAGGTCGGTGCCGTCGGGCAGGACGGAGTACAGGTTGCCGATGCCCTCGTGGTCGGAGAGGAAGGCGATCCGGCCGCCCACGAACATCGGCGCGTCCAGGTGCCCCTCGACGTCCTCCAGCAGCTGCCGGCCGTGCAGCCACAGCCGGCCGGTGGCCCCGCCGCGGTAGCGCTTCCAGGCGGCGGGCTCGTGCGGGGG
Source organism: Streptomyces sp. NPDC048424 (assembly GCF_040651555.1). NCBI lineage: Bacteria > Bacillati > Actinomycetota > Actinomycetes > Kitasatosporales > Streptomycetaceae > Streptomyces > Streptomyces sp. NPDC048424. The sequence goes on from NZ_JBEZKE010000013.1 coordinate 183,341, forward strand.
CTTGCCGGTGAGCAGAAGGGTGCGGTGCTCGCCGTCGATGTCGGCGACCTGGATGTCGGAGACGGGTCCCCAGGGCAGGCGTCCGCCGGGGCTGCCGTCGGTGGGCAGCTTGTAGGCCCAGGAGTAGTACGAGAACGGCTGTGCCCGGGAGGACACCGCCAGGATGTTGCCGTCGGGGTCCCAGCCGCAGACCCGGGTGTCGATGGCGCCCCAGTGGCTCAACTGGCGGGCGGGGCCGCCGTCCACGGGGGCGAGGTGGATCTCGGGATCGAGGGTGCGCCAGGTGGCGAAGGCGATGTGCTTGCCGTCGGGGGAGAACCGCGGGTGGTTGACCCGGGTCCGGTCGACGGTGATCCGCCAGGCCCGGCCGGGTGTCTGCCCGTCGGGGACCAGCGGGGCGACCCATAGGTCGTCCTCGGTGGCGAAGCACAGAAGGTCGTCGTGCAGGTGCGGGAACCGGAGGTACGCGACGTCGTGACTCACCCCCCAATGCTTTCCGCGGCAAGGGGCCCTGGCAACTCGTACAGGTGATCCATGCCACTCGGCCAAGCGAAACGGAACGGTTTCGTTTCGCTTGCGGTGGGGGTATCGTCTTAAGCGTACGGAAGGGTTTCGTTCGGACGGAGGCGGAGATGACCGAGGCGATGGCGGCCCGGCGCAGCCGGATCACCCCCGAACGGCAGGCCGAACTGCACGAGGCGGTCCTCGACCTGCTGCGTGACGTCGGCTACGAGGCGCTGACCATGGACGCGGTCGCCGCCCGTACGAAGTCCAGCAAGGCCACCCTCTACCGCCAGTGGGGGAGCAAGCCGGAACTGGTCGCCAAGGCCCTGCGATGCACGCAGCCCGTCTCGCTGCGGGAGATCGACACGGGCAGCCTGCGCGGGGACTTCGCGCTCATGGTGGAGCACTCGGACGACGCGCAGATGGCCAAGGACACCGCGCTGATGCGGGGTCTGGCCCATGCCGTCCACGAGAGCCCGGAGCTCCACAAGGCCCTGCGCGACCTGCTGGTCGACCCGGAGATCAACGGTCTCCAGGCGATGCTCCAGCGCGCGGTGGACCGGGGCGAGATCCGCCCGGACTGTCCGGCCCTGGACTTCGTACCGCACATGCTCATCGGGGCGTTCATCGCGCTCCCGCTGATCGAGGACCGTCCCGTGGACCGGGCCTTCCTCGGTGAGTTCATCGATGCCGTGGTCTTCCCCGCCCTCGGCGTCTGATCCACCCGTCCCCTTCGGCTCCACTGCTTCCTGCTGCTCCTGACACGCCGCTCTCGTCGTCGGGCCGGCTCTCCATGCCCTGATCCATCCGGATCCATCCCACGACCTGAACGGGAGAACCACCGACGTGGCTACCTTCCTCTACCGGCTCGGCAGGGGCGCCTTCCGGCGCCGCGGCCTCGTCGCCCTCCTCTGGGTGGCGCTGCTGTTCGCCGCCGGCTTCGGCGCGGCCTCGGCCGGCGCCCCCACCTCCGGCTCGTTCTCGATACCCGGCACGGAGGCCCAGAAGGCCTTCGACCTGCTGGACGAGAAGTTCCCGGGCATGGCCGCCGACGGCGCCACCGCCCGCATCGTCATCAAGGCCCCCGAGGGCGCCAAGGTCACCGACCCCGGCCCCAAGGCCGAGGTCCAGAAGATCGTCTCTGATCTGAAGACCGGCCCGGGCGCGGCCGAGATCTCCTCGGTCGCCGACCCGTACGAGGCGCAGGCCGTGAGCCAGGACGGCTCCACCGCCTACGCCAGCGTCAAGTACAAGGTCAACGGCATGGAGCTGAAGGACGACACGCGCGAGGCGCTCAAGGACTCCGGCGAGAGCGCCAAGGCCGCCGGGCTGAACGTCCAGATCGGCGGTGACGCGCTGATGGCGGCCCCCGAGACCGGCTCCGGCGAGATCATCGGCATCCTCGTCGCCGCGATCGTCCTCGTGATCACCTTCGGCTCGCTGATCGCGGCCGGGCTGCCGCTGCTGACCGCCCTGATCGGCGTGGGCATCGGCGTCTCCTCCATCACCGCGCTCGCCAACGTGCTGGACCTCGGCTCCACCACCTCCACCCTCGCGATGATGATCGGCCTCGCGGTCGGCATCGACTACGCCCTCTTCATCGTCTCCCGCTACCGCGTGGAGCTCGCCGAGGGCCACGAGCGGGACGAGGCCGCCGGCCGGGCCGCCGGAACCGCCGGCTCCGCCGTCGTCTTCGCCGGTCTGACCGTGGTCATCGCCCTCGTGGGCCTGGCCGTCGTCAACATCCCCATGCTGACCAAGATGGGCTTCGCGGCCGCCGGCACGGTGGTCATCGCGGTCCTGGTCGCCCTGACCCTGGTCCCGGCCATCCTCGGTTTCGCGGGCAAGAAGGTCCTGCCCGCGGGCAAGAAGAGCCGCCTGTTCGGCAAGGGCAAGCCGGAGGGCTCCGAGAAGAAGGCCAACGGCGGCACCCGCTGGGCCCGCTTCGTCCTGCGCCGCCCGGTCATGGTGCTGCTGGCCGGTGTGATCGGCCTCGGCGTCATCGCGATCCCGGCGAGCAAGCTGGAGATGGGCCTGCCGGACGACGGCGCCCAGCCGGTCTCCACCACCCAGCGCCAGGCGTACGACCTGCTGTCGGAGGGCTTCGGCCCGGGCTTCAACGGCCCGCTGATGGTCGTCGTGGACGGGGACAAGGCCCTCGCCGACTCCACCGTCGACCGGATCAAGGGCCTGGAGGGCGTCGTCGCGGTCACCCCGCCGACCCCCAACGAGAGCGGCGACGCCTCGGTCATCACCGTCATCCCGAAGGACCGTCCGTCCTCCACGCAGACCGAGGACCTGGTCCACGAGATCCGCGACGGCAGCGGCGACGACGTCCTCGTCACCGGCGCCACCGCGATGAACATCGACTTCTCGCAGAAGATGAACGACGCGCTGCTGCCCTACCTGGCACTCGTCGTCGGCCTCGCCTTCCTGCTGCTGATGCTGGTGTTCCGCTCGATCCTGGTCCCGCTCAAGGCGGCCCTCGGCTTCCTGCTCTCGGTCGTCGCCGCCCTCGGCGCGGTCGTCGCGGTCTTCCAGTGGGGCTGGCTCGGTTCGGTCTTCGGCGTGGAGCAGACCGGCCCGATCATGTCGATGATGCCGATCTTCATGGTGGGCGTCGTCTTCGGTCTGGCCATGGACTACGAGGTCTTCCTCGTCACCCGCATGCGTGAGGCGTACGTCCACGGCGAGCGCCCGGGCCAGGCCGTGGTGACCGGCTTCCAGTACAGCGCGCGGGTCGTCGTGGCCGCCGCCGTCATCATGATCGCGGTGTTCGCGGGCTTCATCGGAGCCAGCGAGCAGATGGTCAAGATGATCGGCTTCGGCCTGGCCGTCGCCGTCTTCTTCGACGCCTTCGTGGTCCGCATGGCCATCGTCCCGGCGGTGCTCGCACTGCTCGGTCACAAGGCCTGGTGGCTGCCGAAGTGGCTGGACCGGCTGCTGCCGAACGTGGACGTGGAGGGCGAGAGCCTGCGCAAGCACCTCTCGAAGACCCCGCAGTCGCCCGAGGGCCCGGACAAGGACCGCGAGCTGGTCAACGCCTGACCTCGCACCGTCCGGCCGACAGGACGGCCCGGCCCCGCACCGCCTGTTCACCGGGCGGTGCGGGGCCGGGCCCGTTTCGTGCCCGGGCCTTACGCCCTACGGGTGGCGGCGGCCGGAGCGTACGTACGGCGCAGGAAGCGGCGCAGCGCGGCGATGTCGAACTGGATCACGGCAACACCCTCGGGGGAGTGGAACTCGACGACCGCCTGGACGCGGCCGCAGGGCCAGACGCGCACGTCCCCGGTCCCGGTCGGCGCCTGGAGGCCGGCCTCCAGCAGGGCGAGGGGGAAGACCCACTCGTTGTCGGTGCCCTCGGGGGACAGGTCGGCCGGGAAGACGATCCGTACGGCCAGCGGCTCGGCGGGGGCGAAGCGCAGGGCGACCGGGATGGTCCGGTAGAGGGGATCGTCGGTGATCACGCGGGCCACTACCCGCTCCTCGACCGGGATCGTGGTCGAGGACGTGGGGGCGGTCGCGGTCGCCGTCGCGGTCGCGGTGGCTGGTGGATTCTCGGCGGTGGCTGACATCGACCAGGCTCCTCGAAATCGGAACATTTGCGTCCGTTTGTCCTCCAGCCTCGCACATTCCGACGAAACCGCACGGACGTATTTGTGATGGCTGCGCTCTTGCCAACGGTTTGCAACTGGGCACTATTCTTGAACGGTTAAAGACTGCGTTAAGGCGTAAGGAAGCGGAGCCACTCCATGCATGTGCCCGACGGTTTCATCAACGCACCCGTCTCGGTGGCCGCCGGAGTGGCGGCCGGAGCCGCGGTCGCCCTCAGCCTCCGCGGCGCCCGCCGCGAGCTCGACGAGCGGACCGCCCCGCTGGCCGGCCTCGTCGCCGCCTTCATCTTCGCCGTGCAGATGCTGAACTTCCCGGTCGCCGCCGGCACCAGCGGCCACCTGCTGGGCGGGGCCCTCGCCGCGATACTCGTCGGCCCCTACACCGGTGTGCTGTGCGTGTCCGTCGTCCTGCTCATGCAGGGCATCCTCTTCGCCGACGGCGGGCTGACCGCCCTGGGCGTGAACATCACCGTCATGGGCGTCGTCACCGTCGTGGTCGCCTACGCGATCTTCCGCGGCCTGCTCAAGGTGCTGCCGCCCACCCGTCGCTCGGTGACCGCGGCCGCCTTCACCGGAGCCCTGCTCTCGGTGCCCGCCGCGGCCGCCGCCTTCACCGCCGTCTACGCGGTCGGCGGCACCACCGACGTGGCCATCGGCAAGGTGTTCACCGCCATGGTCGGCGTGCACGTGCTCATCGGCATCGGCGAAGCCGCCATCACCGCCGCGACCGTGGGCGCCGTGATCGCCGTACGGCCCGACCTGGTCCACGGGGCCCGCGGGCTGACCGCGCCGCTGAAGCTGCGCGTCGACGGCGAGCTCGTCGACGCCCCCGCGGCCGCCGCCACCCCGGTGGCCGCCCGCTCCACCAGGAAGGTGTGGGCGAGCGGCCTGGTCACCGCCCTCGTCCTCGCCGGGTTCGTCTCCTACTACGCCTCCGCCGACCCCGACGGCCTGGAGAAGGTCGCCGCCGACAAGGGCATCGACGAGAAGGTCGAGGACCACGCCGCCGCCGACTCCCCGCTCGCCGACTACGGCGTCAAGAACGTCGACGACGCCCGCCTGTCCGGCGGCCTCGCCGGGGTCATCGGCGTCGGCGTGACCGTCGTCGCCGGCACCGGGATCTTCTGGGCCGTGCGCCGCCGCCGCACCGAGGAGCTGACCGCCACCTCCGTCTCGGCGGGCTGACATGGGAGCCGGCCACGCCCACAAGCTCTACCGGCACGGGCACTCGCCGGTCCACGAACTGCCCCCGCACTGCAAGCTCGCCGCGACCTTCGCCTTCGTCGTGGTCGTCGTGTCCACACCGCGCGAGGCGGTGTGGGCCTTCGGCCTGTACGCCGTCCTCATCGCGGCGGCCGCCGCCGTGGCCCGGATCCCGGCCGGCTTCCTGCTGCGCAGGCTGCTGATCGAGATCCCGTTCGTCGCCTTCGCCGTGCTCATGCCCTTCGTCGCCGAGGGCGAGCGGGTGGAGGTGCTCGGCATGTCGCTGAGCGTCTCCGGCCTGTGGGGCGCCTGGAACGTCCTCGCCAAGGGCACGCTCGGGGTGGCCGCCTCCGTCCTGCTGGCCTCCACGACCGAGCTGCGGGCCCTGCTGCTGGGCCTGCAGCGGCTGAAGCTGCCGCCGCTGCTCGTCCAGATCGCCTCCTTCATGATCCGCTACGGCGACGTGGTCACCGACGAGCTGCGCCGGATGTCGATCGCCCGCCGCTCGCGCGGCTTCGAGGCCCGCGGCATCCGGCACTGGGGGGTGCTGGCCAAGACCGCCGGCGCGCTGTTCATCCGCTCCTACGAGCGCGGCGAGCGGGTCTACCTCGCGATGGTCAGCCGCGGCTACGCCGGCTCGATGCCGGTGATCGACGAGGTCTCGGCCTCGCGCGCCCAGTGGGCGTACGCGGCCGTGCTCCCGGTGACGGCCCTCGCCGTCTGTCTGATGGGATGGACGCTGTGAACCTCTCCCCTTCGCTGGAAGTCTCCGGCCTCGCCTACGCCTACCCCGACGGACACCAGGCCCTCTTCGGGGTGGACCTGACCGTCGGGCGCGGCGAACGGGTCGCCCTGCTCGGACCCAACGGCGCCGGCAAGACCACACTGGTGCTGCACCTCAACGGCATCCTGGGCGGCGGGGTCGGCTCGGTCACCGTCGCCGGCCTGCCCGTGGAGAAGCGGAACCTCGCCGAGATCCGGCGCCGGGTCGGGATCGTCTTCCAGGACCCCGACGACCAGCTGTTCATGCCGACCGTCCGCGAGGACGTGGCCTTCGGGCCGGCGGCGGCCGGAATGCGGGGCGCGGAGCTGGACGAGCGGGTCCGGGCCGCCCTGGACCAGGTCGGGATGGCGGACTTCGCCGACAGGCCCCCGCACCACCTGTCCTTCGGGCAGCGCCGCCGGGTCGCGGTGGCGACCGTCCTGGCCATGCGGCCCGAGATCCTGGTCCTCGACGAGCCCTCGTCCAACCTGGACCCGGCCTCGCGCCGCGAGCTCGCGGACATCCTGCGCTCGCTCGACGTGACCGTGCTGATGGTGACGCACGACCTGCCGTACGCGCTGGAACTGTGCCCGCGCTCGGTGATCCTCAGCGAGGGGGTCATCGCGGCGGACGGCCGCACGCAGGACCTGCTGTGCGACGAGAAGCTGATGCGGGCCCACCGGCTGGAGCTCCCCTTCGGCTTCGACCCCCGCTCGGTCTCGGTGGCATAAGCCCCGGTCGCAGGTTGTTGAAGTGCTCGTGGACATCCAGGGTGTGGTGGCGGAGGGCTTCGAGCCCGTCCGGGACGCTTTCGTACGCAATTTCGAGGTGCTCGGGGACCGCGGCGCGGCCGTCGCCGTCTACCGCGACGGCCGCAAGGTCGTCGACCTGTGGGGCGGCACCAAGGACGCCGAAGGCAGCGAGCCCTGGACCGGGGACACCGCGCAGATAGTCCGCTCCGCGACCAAGGGCGTGGCCGCCGCCGTGCCGCTGCTGCTGCACCAGCGCGGGCTGCTCGACCTGGACGCGCCGGTGGGCTCGTACTGGCCGGAGTTCAAGACGGGCGGCAAGGAGCGGATCCTGGTCCGCGACCTGCTCGCGCACCGGGCCGGCGTCCCGGTGATCGACCGCGGGCTGACCGCTGCCGAGGCTGCGGACGGGGTGTCCGGAGCGCACGCCATCGCCGCGCAGCAGCCCTTCTGGGAGCCGGGCACCGAGCACGGCTACCACGCCCAGACCTACAGCTGGCTGCTGTCCGAGCTGGTGCTGCGGGTGACCGGCCGCACGCTGGGCTCCGTACTGGCGGAGGAGATGACCGAGCCGCTCGGCGTCGACTTCTGGATCGGACTGCCGGAGACCGAGGCGCACCGGGTGGGCCGGGTGGCCCCCGTCGAACCGCCGGAGGGCGCCGGCACGCTCAGGACCAGGCCGCGCAGAAACGTTTCCGAGGCCTACGCCGACCCGGACTCCCTCACCCGCCGCGCCTTCCGCGCCATCGACCCGCTGCCCGACGAGAACGACCCCGCCTACCGGGCCGCCGAACTGCCCGCCACGAACGGCATCGGCACGGCCCGCGCCCTGGCCCGCTTCTACGGGGCCACCATCGGCGTGGTCGAGGACGGCGCCCGGATCTTCACCCCGGCCACCACCGCCCTGGCCGGCCGCGAGCTCTCCTCGGGCCCGGACCGGGTGCTCGTCGTGAACACCCGCTTCGGCCCCGGCTACATGCTGCACGGCCCCGCCTCGCCGCTGCTCTCCCCGGCCTCCTTCGGGCACCCCGGCCGCGGCGGCTCCCTGGCCTTCGCGGACCCGGACGCCGGCATCGGCTTCGGCTACGTCACCAACGCCCTGGCCAAGTCGGTCACCGCCGACCCGCGCGCCCAGGCCCTGGTCCGGGCCCTGCGCTCGGCCCTCTGAGGCCCCGACGGCTTCGACGGCTCCGACGGGCGCGCGGACCGGCCCGATGCGGGCCGGCCGGCCTCCAGGACCGGCCCACCAGGACCGGCCCACCAGGACCGGCCCACCAGGACCGGCCCACCAGGACCGGCCCACCAGGACCGGCCCACCAGGACCGGCCCACCAGGACCGGCG